>NZ_JCBAMT010000039.1:0-59102 GCF_059760445.1 Achromobacter sp. D7-1
GCGCAGCAGCGCGCGGGCTGCCGGAGAAACATCATGAGCTTTGCCGATATCTGGCTGTTCCTGCAGCAGGGGGTGCTGTCGGGACTGGTGACGGGCAGCGTGTACGCGCTGCTGGCGGTCGCCGTTGTGATCATTTTCAAGACCACCGACGTGCCGAATTTCGCCCAGGGCGAGATCTTCATGGTCGGCGGCTACATCGCCTTGTTCCTCACCCTGGTGATGGGCTGGCCCTATCTCGTCGTCATTCCCATCACGCTCCTCGCCGTGGCCGTCCTGTCGGGCCTGTTCCAGCGCGTCGTCATGGAACGCGTCATCGCCTCCAAGGGCGTGGGCGTGCAAATGGTGATCGCCACGCTGGGCCTGGCCTATGCGCTGAAAGGCCTGGTGCGCCAGACCGGCCTGGGTGACACGCCGCGCTCGCTGCCGCCGCTGGCCTCGACCGACGCCATCATCATCGGCGACGCGGTGCTGACCCAGCTGGACCTGGTGATCTTCGCCGTCGCGGTGGCGGTGATGCTGCTGCTTTTCGGCATGTTCACCTACACCCGGGTTGGCCGCGCGATGCGCGCCGTGGGCATGAACCCCAAGGCCGCGAGGCTGGTGGGCGTGAACCTGACCCGCATTCGCATGCTGGTGTGGGCGCTGGCCGGACTGATATCGGCGGTCGCGGCGCTGCTCATCACGCCCAAGATCCTGATCACGCCCGACATCGGCCATATCGCCATCCTGGCCTACGCGGCGGCCATCGTCGGCGGCATCACCAGCCTGCCCGGCGCGGTGATCGGCGGCTTCGTGATCGGCGTGGCGGAGAACCTGGTGGGGCTGTTCATTTCGACCAATGCCATCGTGGTCGCGCCCTTCGTGGCCATCATGGTGGTGCTGCTGCTGCGTCCGCAAGGGCTCTTGGGCGGCAAACTGCAGGTGAAGAAAGTATGAGCAAGAAAATCGACCATGCGCTGCTGGCGCTGATGGCCGTGGTGCTGGCGGTCCTGCCTTTCGCGGCCAGCGGCTATGTCATCTACGTGGTGAACCTGCTGATGGTGTTCGTGGTGCTGGCGCTGGGCCTGCACCTGGTCATTGGCGAGACCGGGCAGTTTGCGCTGTCGCATGCCGCTTTCTACGGCGTGGGCATCTATACCGCCGGCCTCATCAACAATCTGTGGCATCCGCCCTTTTTCATTTCCATCGTCGCGGGCGGGCTGCTGGCAGCCGCGCTGGGCTATGTGATCGGCGCGCTGGCGCTGCGCATGCGTGACATCTACCTGGCGCTGTCCACCTTCGCCTTCGGCGAAGCGATGCAGTGGGTGTTCCTGAACTGGCAATCGGTCACCAATGGCTCGAACGGTTTCCGGATCTCGCCGGCCACGCTGTTCGGCTATGAACTGGTGTCGGACGCCAAGGCGTACCCCTTCGTGGTGCTGATCGCCGCGCTGCTGCTTTGGGCCACGGTAGCCCTGTCCCGCTCGCAGCTCGGTTCGGCCTTCCGCGCGGTGCGCGAAAGCGACGTGGCGGCGCAGGCCATGGGCGTGAATGTCAACGCCATCAAGCGCACCGCCTTCACGCTTTCCGCCGCCTATGCCGGCATCGCGGGCGGCATGTACACGACCTTCGCTTCCTTCATCCACCCGGAAAGCCTGGGCTTCCAGACCACCATCCTGATCCTGACCATGGTGGTGGTCGGCGGCATCGGCTCGGTGCGCGGCGCCATTGCCGGCGCCCTGGCCTTCGGCCTCATTTCCGAGTTGCTGCGCCAGGCGCTGTCGTTCCAGGAAATCATCTACGGCGTCATATTGATGGGTTTCATGATGTTCGCGCCCAAGGGCCTGTTCGCCGGCCGCGGCGCGCGCGGACGCGCGCCGGCGCCCGCCACGCCGCTCCCCTCCACTCCCAACAAGGCCGCGGCCAAACCGACCCAAAGGAGCGCGGCATGAGCAGCCATCCCTATCTGGACGTGCAGGGTCTGACCGTGAAGTTCGGCGGCCTCACCGCCATCAACGGCCTGTCCATGCAGGTCGAGCGCGGCCGCATCCACGCGCTGATCGGCCCCAACGGCGCGGGCAAGTCCACCACCTTCAATTGCATCTCGCGCTACTACCGCCCCAGCAGCGGCAGCATCCAGTTCGACGGCGTCGACATCACCCGCAAGAAGCCGCACGAAATGGCGGCGCTGGGCGTGGCCCGCACCTTCCAGAACCTGGAGCTGTTCGGCGCGCTCAGCGTGCGCGAGAACGCCTTGCTCGGCACCTACGCGCACGGCGCCGACAGCGCCGGCAAGCTGCTGCGTCCGGCCGCCGCGCAGACGCGCGAGCGGGTCGAGCACCTGCTGGAACGCGTGGGGCTGGCCGACTTCCTCGACACGCCGGCGTGCAGCCTGGACTTCGGCCGCCAGAAGATGCTGGAACTGGCGCGCGCCCTGGCCATATCGCCCAAGCTGCTGTTGCTGGACGAACCGGCGGCCGGCCTGCGCAACCGCGAGATCGAAACGCTGGACCGCCTGCTGACCGAGCTGTGCGAACGCGACGGCATCACGGTGCTGCTGGTGGAGCACGTCATGCAGCTGGTGATGTCGATCTCGGATCGCATCACCGTCATGTCCTTCGGCGAGAAGATCGCCGAAGGCACGCCCGCGGAAGTGCGCAGCAACCCCCGGGTCATCGAAGCCTATCTGGGCAAGGGAGCCGCTGGTGGCTGAATATCTGCTTGAAGTCGAGGCGGTATCGGCCGCCTACGGCAATATCCGCGCGCTGCAGGACGTATCGCTGAAAGTGCCGCAGGGCGCCATCGTGGCGCTGCTGGGCGCCAACGGCGCGGGCAAGTCCACCACGCTCAATGTGATCTCGCGCCTGGTGGCTCCCACCGCGGGCAGCGTGCGCTTCGCCGGCGAACCCATACACCGCCTGGCGGCGGACGCCATTGTGGGACGCGGCATCGTGCAGGTGCCGGAGGGCCGCGAGATCTTCCGCGAAATGAGCGTGCGCGAGAACCTGGAAATGGGCGCCTACCTGCGCACCGACCGCCCGGCGGTCAAGCAGGATCTGGACATGGTCTGCGACACCTTTCCGCGCCTGCGCGAACGCTACGAGCAAAAGGCCGCGACCTTGTCCGGCGGCGAACAGCAAATGCTGGCCACGGGCCGCGCCATGATGGCGCGGCCGCGCATGATCCTGCTGGATGAACCGTCGATGGGACTGTCGCCGCTGGTGGTCGAACAGATCTTCGACATCGTGCTGCGGCTGAATCGCGAACAAGGCATCACCATCCTGCTGGTGGAGCAGAACGTGAAGCTGGCGCTGTCGGTGTCCAGTTACGCGTACATCCTGGAAAACGGCGAAATCGCGCTGGAAGGCGAATCCGCCGCGCTCGCCAGCGACGAAGGCGTGCAGCGCGCCTATCTGGGCGCCTAGCGCGCCGAAAGGACCGACCATGATATCGATGCAAGACAAGCGGGTGCTCGTCACGGGCGCGGGCCGCGGCCTGGGCGCGGCCATCGCGCAGGGCTTTGCGCGCCAAGGCGCGGCCGTGATCGTCGCCGACGTGGACGCGGCGCTGGCCGCCGCCACGGCGCAGGCCATCCGCGTAGCGGGCGGCAAGGCCGCCGACGCAGTGCTGGACGTGACCGATGCCGCCGCCGTGCGCGCCTTTGCCGAGCGGTCCGCCACCGAACACGGCCATCTGGACATCCTGATCAACAACGCCGGGATTTCCGCCCGAGCCCCGTTCGACGATCCCAAGACGCCCGAGATCTGGGAGCGTCTGATGAGCGTGAATCTGCAGGGCACCTTCAACGTCACGCACGCCTTCGTCGAGCAGCTGAAGGCCACGCGCGGCGCCATCGTCAACCTGTGTTCCATCGTGGCCTATGGCTGCAGCATTTCGACCGCGGGCTACGTGGTGTCCAAGGGCGGCGTGCGCTCCTTCACCGAGGTGTTGGCGCGCGACCTGGCGCCGCACGGCGTGCGCGTGAACGCCGTGGCCCCCGGTCTGATGGAAACCGAGATGACGGCGGGCCAGCGCGCGCAAGCGCAGGGCACGGACTGGTACATGCAGCGCGCGCCCATGGCGCGCGCGGGACGGGCCGACGAGATCGTGGGCCCGGTTCTTTTCCTGGCCTCGGACATGGCCAGCTACGTGAACGGCGTGGTGCTGCCCGTGGACGGCGGCTACCTGGCCGTATAGGGAAACATCATGAATCTGGGCACGGCATTGGTCACGGGCGGCGCCAGCGGCATGGGCTTGGCGATCGTGGAGCGGCTGGCGCGCGACGGCTTTCGCGTCGTGCTGGCCGATCGCAACGCGGAGCTGGCCGCGAAAGAGGCGCAGGCATTGCAGGCGCAGGGGCTGGACGTGGAACACCGCGTGGTGGACCTGACGGATGAGGCCGCCACCCGTGCGCTGGCCCGCTCGCTCGCGCCGCTGGCGGCGCTGGTCAACAACGCGGGGCTGTTCGACGAGCGCAAGTTCTTCGAGGTCGACAGCGCCGACTACCGCCGCGCCTTCGACGTCAACCTGCTGGCGGTGGCGACCCTGACGCAGGAAGCGGCGCGCGACATGGCGCCCGGCGCCAAGATCGTCAATATCGCGTCGCGCGCCTACCTGGGCGCGAAGAACCACCCGCACTACGTAGCCTCGAAAGCGGCCCTGGTGGGCTACACACGCGCCTCGGCCATGGAGCTGGCCGCGCGCGGCATCCTGGTCAACGCCATCGCCCCCGGCCTCATCGACACGCCGCTCTTGCGCAATCTCACACCCGAACGCCTCGCGGCCCAACTGGCCCTGCAGCCCACCGGCCGCGCGGGCCAGCCGCAAGACATCGCCAATGCCGTGTCCTTCCTGGCCGCGCCGCACATGGACTTCATCACAGGCCAGGTCATCTTCGTGGACGGCGGTAAATCGCTGGGCGGCTCGGGAGCATAGGCAGCATGGAAGGCATCACTTGGGACAAGGAAGTCGACGCGCTGGTCGTCGGCTCGGGCGCGGGCGGCATGGCCGCGGCGTTGACGGCGCGCGAGGAAGGGCTGGACGTGCTGCTGGTCGAGAAGACCTGCCGCGTTGGCGGCTCCACCGCCATCTCCGGCGGCGCGCTGTGGATACCGCTGAATGCGCAGACGGAAGCCGCCGGCCATCCGGACAACTTCGACAAGGTGTGGACCTATCTGGAACAGACCGTGGGCGCGGCGGCCCCGGACGACATGAAGCGCGCCTACCTGGAAGCCGGCCCGCGCATGATGGACTACCTGGCCTCGCGCGGCATCCTGGACGTGGCCGCGCGCACCGCCTCGCCCGATTACTACCCCGATCTGCCCGGCGCCGCGATGGGCGGCCGCTCGCTGGATCCGCTGGAGTTCGACGGCCGCAAGCTGGGCCAGGACTTCCGTACGCTGCGCGATCCGCTGAAGGAATTCACGGTGCTGGGCGGCATGATGGTCAACATCACCGACGTGCGGCATCTGCTGCGCGCCACGCGCTCATTCGCGGCCTGGCGCCACAGCATGAAGCTGGTGCTGCGCTATGCCGCCGACCGCGCGCGCGGTTATCACCGCGGCACCCGCCTGTTGCTGGGCAATGCGCTGGCCGCGCAGCTGTTCCACGGCCTGCTGGCCCGCAGGATCGAGTACTGGCTCGACACGCCGGCGCTGGCGCTGCACCGCGATGCCAGCGGCCGCGTGCTGGGCGCCGCCGTCGCGCGCGGCGGCAAGACGCTGAACATCCGCGCGCGGCGCGGCGTAGTGATGGCCACGGGTGGCTTTCCCTGGGATCCGGAGCGCCGCGCGCAGTCCTATCCCCAGCCCACCGGCCTCTGGTCCATGTCGCCGCGGGACAATACGGGCGACGGCATCCGCCTGTCGGAAACTGCCGGCGCCGCGCTCGGCAGGGGCCACGCCAGCCCCGCATTCTGGGCGCCGGTGTCCGTCCTGGAATCCGCGGACGGCCAGCGCCTGCATTATCCGCACCTGGTGTGGGACCGGGCCAAGCCCGGCCTCATCGCGCTCAACAGCGCCGGCCAGCGCTTCGTCAACGAATCGGCCTCGTACCACGAGTTCGTGCAGGCCATGTACCGCAACAACGGCGCGACGCCCAGCGTTCCCGCCTTCCTGATCTGCGACCAGCGCTTCATCGACACCTGGGGCCTGGGTCTGGCGCTGCCTGGCGGGAGACCGCGCCAGCATCTGATCGATGCGGGCTATCTGCTGCAAGGCGCCACCCTGGCGGCGCTGGCTGCCCGGCTGGGCGTGCCCGGCGATGCGCTGCAAGCCACGGTGGACCGCTACAACGCCCACGCGGCCCAGGGCCAGGACCCTGATTTCGGCAAGGGATCGACCGCCTACAACCGCTACCTGGGCGATCCGGAACACGAACCCAATCCCTGCCTCGCGCCGCTGGCCGCGGGCCCCTATTACGCGGTCAAGGTCTATCCCGGCGACATCGGCACGGCCTGCGGCATCGCCGCCAACCGGGACGCCCAAGCCCTGGACGCCGCAGGCGCGCCGATCCCCGGCCTCTACGTCGCCGGCAACGACATGCAATCCGTGATGGGCGGCGCCTATCCCGGCCCCGGCATCACGCTCGGTCCCGCCTTGACCTTCGGCTGGATCGCTGGACAACATCTGGCGCATGCACAACACTGACGCCTCTCCACCGACAAGGATACCCATGAAAATCTTTTACTCGCCCGCCTCGCCCTTCGTGCGCAAGTGCATGGTCATCGCCCATGAGCTCGGCCTGGCCGACCGCATCGAAAGGCTGCCCAGCGCGGCCGGCCCCGTCGCGCGCGACCAGAGCATCATCCCCAGCAATCCGCTGGGCCAGGTGCCTACCTTCATCACCGACGACGGCCAGGCGCTGTACGACAGCCGCGTGGTCTGCGAATACCTCAACGACCTGGGCGGCGGCGCGCTGTTCCCGGCCGGCAAGGACCGCTGGCAGGTACTGACAGAGCAATCGATGGCCGACGGCATGCTGGGTGCGGCGCTGCTGGCCCGCTATGAAACCGTGCTGCGCCCCGAAGCGCTGCGCTGGGACGGCTGGGTCGAAGGCCAGTTGGGCAAGGTCCGCGACGGCCTCGCGCTGGTGGAGAAGAGTGCCGCCTCGCTGAACGGCCGCCTCGACATCGGCACCATCACCATCGGATGCGCGCTGGGCTATCTGGATTTCCGCTTTCCGGACCTGGATTGGCGCGCCGGCCACCCGGCCACCGCCGCCTGGTACGAGACCTTCAGCCAACGGCCATCCATGCAGGCCACCAAGCCCTAATCCGGTTTGGGCAGGCGCAGGGCCGGGAGAACCCGCCGGGCTCCCTGGCCATCACCTGCCCTGAGTACGGCGCGGCCCGCGGGCCGCGTCGCTAGGGCCCCTGACCTCGTCAGGGGCCTTTTTTTCGCCACGACCGCCCTCAGCTGTTACAGTGAAATTGCCAGACGGGCCGATCCGCCGGCCTGTCATCAGAAAAAGGGGCCCAGCATGAACGTCGCTGCGATCTCCGCCATCCACCGGGCCGACGCGCCCTACCCCGCGCGTTCCGCCACGCTGGACGCCACGCGCCCATTCCTTGAAACGCAAGGCATTGCCCATGTCCGGGCCGCCAAGGCCGCGGCTGCGGGCCACGCCGCGCCAACCATCCGCGAACGCGACCACCAGCCGCCCGCGCAGACCGTCATCGGCGCCTCCAATGCGGACGCGCTGCGCGACCTGCACGCGGAATCGCGCATGCGCCGCGCGCTCGAGGCGTTCACCACGCAACCCGACCCGACGGCCCAGCGCGCCGGCTCCGCCAACGACCTGGGCACCATCGAAGGCCTGATGCCGCTGCAAGCCTACCGTGTCGCCATGGGCAACCCGCAGGTCCAGGAACTGCAGACCGCAGTGGCGATGAAGGCGGCAGGCCTGGGCATCCCCAAGGTCGCCAATATCGGCGCGACCGAGAACGTCACGGACCAGGCCCGCTACCGGCCGGGCCACACGCCCTGACCAAAAAAAAAAAGCCTGACGCTTTCATCAGGCGGTTTTTCATGCAGGACCGGACGGAGATCAGTGGAAGAATTCCGCAATCATCGTCGCACCCAGGAACGTACCCGCGTTGGCGGCCAGGGACACCACCACGATCTTCCAACCCAGCTTGCGGAAGGCGGGCAGGTCCTTGAGGATGGACAAGCCGGCCATGGCCAGGATCACGGTCGTGAACGGCAGGAAATTGACCTTGCCGACCATCGCGATGATCTGGTCCGAGTACGGCAGCACGCCCGGGCAGCCCGCGGTCATGGCGATCAGCGACAGCACGAACACGGCCGGCAGCTTGGGCACCACGCGCAGCACCAGGTCGGCGATCACGACCAGCAGGATGATGATGCCCATGCCCGGCAAGGCGTCGGCGAACGGCACGTTGTAGCCCAGGCGGTTGCCCACCAGCGCGAACAGGCCGCAGATGACGTAAGCGGTCAAGCGGTCGCCGAAGCCCATCTTGGCGCCATGCGCCGGCGTTTCCTGCGCGGCGCCGTCGTCGGCAGCAGCAGCGGTCTCGGCCTTGCCGCGCGAGAAGCGGCCCAGTACGGGCTCCAGCTTGTCGTACAGGAAGATGGTGGTCGGCAGCGAGATGAACAGCGTGAAGTACACGCCCACCACCGTGGTCAGCAGGTTGGCGGCGGCGGCCAGCGCGGCCACCTGGTGCGCGACTTCGGGAGTCTGCTGGGAGGCGATCGCGCCCACGCCGGCAGCCATCATGCTGCCCGAGCCCACGCCGGCGCCCATGGCGAGCGAACGCGGATCGAAGATGTTCAGGCTGGTGATGAAGCCGGCCATCAGCGCCACGAACAGCGCGCCGATCACGGTGCCGGTGATGTATTCGGCCATCACGCCGCGGCCTTCGGGCGAGTTCATGCCGTAGCGCTCGCCGATGATGGCCAGGCTGGGCTCGCGGCCCACCGAGAAGGTTGCGCCGATGGCTTCGCGCTTGATGCCCAGCAGCAGGGCCAGCGGCAGGCCGATGGCCATGGTGCCGAAGAAGTGGCCGAACTCCTGGAACACCAGAGCCCAGCCGGCTTCGCGCACCTGCGGCAAGGCGCCGCCCACCATCAGGCCCAGCTTGGCCAGGAAAGGCAGCAGCGCGTATTGCAGATAGCCGCTGATGCGGGTCTGCATGGCGGTATCGATGTTCAGGCCGGCAGGCAGGCGCTGGCCACAGGCGGCGACGATGGCGCCGATGAAGATGGCCCACAGCATCGGCTGCAGAACGATCTTGCCCGGGCCGACGTTGAAGGTGGCGCTGCCGATCGCTTCTGAAATGACGACCACCAGCAAGATGGCGGCGAGCATGCGGATGCGCCCGGATAGCGGCATGGAGGGCGCGGCCAGGCTGGCGCTGGCGTGTGACATCGGATTCCCCTGATGAACGTGAATAATCGTCGTGGCTGCCCGCCGCAACCCCGTCCGGCCGGCGCCCCAGAGGAGCGTCGCGGCGCGGCGGCGGCGAGGCGCTCGCAGCAGGGCCGATTTTCGCCGGGGGCCCAGCATGCAACCATGACAGGGCTGGCGCATAAACGTTGCGTAAAATGCAACGGAAAGGCTTTTCCAGGGAAAATTTTGCATGAACTTGGGCCATGCAAGGGTAAACCCTAGATTGTATCTGTGGATCTGCCGCCGCACTCCCCCTCGGAGCACCGCCATGGACGAAAAACTCGACGCCCGCCGCACCCACTACTTCATGCAGGTCATGAGCCGCGGCTCGGTGCGCGGCGCGGCCGAAGTGCTGGACATGGACCCGTCCGCCGTCAGCCGCGCCATCGCCGCGCTGGAACGCGATTGCGGCATCGCCCTGTTCGAACGCCGCGGACGCGGCGTGGTGCCCACGGATGCCGGACATATCCTGGCGCGCTACATCAAGCGCCAGCAGGACATCCAGGAGAGTTTCTTCTCCGAGATCGACAGTCTGCGCAAGGCGGAACGGGGACACATCGACCTGGTGCTGGGCGAAGGCTTCGTGGAGCTGATGTTCGAACGCGTGCTGCCCGGCTACTGGCGCAGCCACCCCGAAGTCACGCTGGACATCGACGTGGCGCGCACCTCCGAGATCGTGCAGCGCATCGTCGACGACCGCGCCTACATAGGGCTGGTGTTCCAGCCGCCCAACGACGCCCGCCTGCGCACCCATTACTCGCGGCCCGAGCCGATCCGCGCCATCGTCCGCGACGACCATCCGCTGACCCGGCTGCGCCGTCCGCTGCTCCTGACCGACCTGGCCGACTATCCCGGCGCGTCCATGCAGGAAGGGTTCGGCGTGCGCCAGCATATCCAGGCTGCCGAAATCAGCGAACAGGTCCGGCTGCGCAACGTGCTCACCACTTCGTCCTTCAAGGCGCTGTGGCAGTTCGCCGCCGCCGGCATCGGCTACGCGTTGACGCCGCCCATCGCGGTCACGGCCGACATGCGCGCCCAGCGCCTGGCCAGCCTGCCGCTGGCCAACCCCATCCTCAACCAGGGCAGCCTGCACGTGCTGAGTCGCGCCGGCCGCCATGTCTCGCCCGCCGCGCGGGAATTGCTGGACCACATCGTGCGCGGCATCGGCGCCCCGGCCGGGTCCACGTCTGATACGGTCGGGTAAGGCGGATCTGCATCTGTTTCCGCAACGCGCGGCGGCCTACATTGACGGCATCCACCACTACGCCAGGAGAGACAACATGCTCAGTTTCTTGCGCACGGTCAAATCCGTGCTGTGGGGATTCTTCGGCGTGCGCCGCGGACGGGGCTACGATGCCGACATCGCCAACAACAAGCCGGCCCCGCTGATTCTGACCGGGCTGCTGATGGCGGCCTGTCTGGTCATCATTCTGGTGCTGGTGGCGCGCTGGGCGGTAAACGCCGCGTTGTAGATCGGCCGTCCCGCAAGAATGGCCGCCCCAAGGCGGGACAGCCCCCCCTGGGGGGCAGCAAGCGCGCGTCAGCGCGCGCAGCGTGGGGGCCCCATTACCTTATTACCAGAATGACTTAGACGGTCGCCGCAGCTGCCTGTTACGGTTATGAACCCCTTTCCCCTGCCGCATTGCGCCAGGCGAGCGCAGGGATTCAGACCGAGAAGACTTCAAGGGCAGTAGACATGTACGTGTATGACCCCGTCGACCAGCAACTCGTCGAGCAGCGTGTGGCGCAGTTCTCCGACCAGACGCGCCGCTTCCTCGATGGCCAACTAACGGAAGATGAATTCCGTGTTTTGCGTTTGCAGAACGGCCTGTACATCCAGCGCCACGCGCCCATGCTGCGCGTCGCCATTCCCTACGGCATCCTGGCGTCGCGCCAATTGCGCACGCTGGCGCACATCGCGCGCAAGTGGGACCGCGGCTACGGCCATTTCAGCACCCGCCAGAACATCCAGTTCAACTGGCCCAAGCTCGAAGACGTGCCAGCCATCCTGGCCGAGCTCGCCACCGTGCAGATGCACGCCATCCAGACCAGCGGCAACTGCATCCGCAACACCACCACCGACCATTTCGCCGGCGTCGCGCCGGACGAGCTGGTGGATCCGCTGGTGTGGTGCGAGATCATCCGCCAGTGGTCCACGCTGCACCCCGAATTCGCCTTCCTGCCGCGCAAGTTCAAGATCGCGGTCAGCGGCGCGGTGCAGGACCGCGCGGCCGTGGGCGTGCACGACATCGGGCTGCAGGCCGTCGAACGCGACGGCAAGCTGGGCTTTCGCGTCTGGATCGGCGGCGGCCTCGGCCGCACGCCCATCGTGGGCAAGCTGATCAACCCCTTCGTCGAATGGCAGGACCTGCTGACCTATCTGCAGGCCGCGCTGCGGGTCTACAACCTGCACGGACGCCGCGACAACAAGTACAAGGCGCGCATCAAGATCCTGGTGAAGGACCTGACGCCGGAAGTCTACGCACAGCAGGTGGATGAACAATGGCAGCTCATCAAGGGCGGGCCCGACACCATCACCCAGGAATTCGTCGACACCATCAGGACCCGCTTCGTCTGGCCGAAATATGACGCCGCCGCCGCGCAGGACGTCGACAACACCGCGGCGCTGGCCGCCGCCGATCCGCGCTTCGCGCGCTGGCTGCGCACCAACGTGCATCCGCACAAGGCGGCCGGCTACGCCGCCGTCACCGTATCGCTCAAGCCCACCGGCGTGCCGCCGGGCGACATCACCGCCGACCAGATGGACGCGGTGGCCAACCTGGCCGACGACTACGGCTTCGGCGAGCTGCGCGTCTCGCACGAGCAGAACCTGATCCTGGCCGACGTGCGCCGCGCACGCCTGCATGAACTCTGGACCACGCTGCAGACGCTGAACCTGGCCACGCCCAACATCGGGCTGCTGACCAACATCATCGCCTGTCCGGGCGGGGATTTCTGCGCGCTGGCCAATGCCGTCTCCATCCCCGTGGCCGAAGCCATCCAGCGCCAGTTCGACAACCTCGACTACCTGTTCGAGATCGGCGAGCTGGACCTGAACATCTCGGGCTGCATCAACTCCTGCGGCCACCATCACGTGGGCCACATCGGTATCCTCGGGGTCGATAAGGCCGGCGAGGAGTGGTATCAGGTCACCATCGGCGGGCGCCAGAACGGCGCCGCCAAGCCGCTGCCCGACATCGAATCTACGCGCGGCGGCGGCGCCGCGATCGGCCGCATCATCGGCCCGTCGTTCGCGCGCGACCAGGTCGCGGGCGTGGTGGACCGCCTGGTCCGCACCTATCTGGGCCTGCGCGACAGCGAAGAGGAACGCTTCATCGACGTGGTGGACCGCGTCGGCATCGATCCCTTCAAGCAGGACGTGTACTCCGATCCCGCCTTCGCTAAACCCGCGCAGCACGCCGAGGCCGCCCATGTCTGAAATCTATCCGCACGACGCCCCCGGCCCGCACCTGATCCGCAACGGCCGGCTGGAAGCCGACGCCTGGCGCGTCTTCACGCCTGAGCCCGAAGTCCCCGCCGAGGGCCAGGTGCCGGGCGACGCGCCGGGCTGGATCGTGCCACTTTCCGTCTGGAAGACCTCGCGCGCCACACTGCGCCGCCACCAGCATCCGGTCGCGGTCCAGCTCGATCCGGACGCCGACCTGCGCGACCTGGCCGAAGCCGACGGCACGCTGGATCCCGCCGGCATCGCCTTCATCGCCGTGGACTTCCCGGTCTACACCGACGGCCGCGGCTATTCGCTGGCGCAGCTGCTGCGCACGCGCTACCAGTGGCAGGGCGAATTGCGCGCGGTCGGGGACGTGATGATCGACACCATCCACTACCAGGCGCGCGTCGGCTTCGACAGCTTCCTGGTCAAGCCGGGCCATGATCCCCACAAGGCGCTGGACGCGTTCAAGACCTTCACGGTCCACTATCAAAAGACCTATCGGGTGCCGGCGCCAGCGGCCGCCTAGCCGCCCGGAAACCCCGGCAGCGCCCAGCGCTGCGCCCTGACCTCGTCTTGCGCCAACTGGGCGCGGATCAGGTCGGCAATACTGCGCTGGCGTGCCGCCTGCATGCGGCTGATCAGGCTGGACACGCTGACGGCCAGGCGCGGATATCCGCCCGCGTCGCACAGGGCCACGCCCACCCCCAACACGCCGGGCACCGCGGCATTGCCCACTACCGACCAGCCGCGGTCCCGCGTGTTCTCCACCAGGCGCCGCATCTGCGCCACCGTCATGCCGCCATAGGCGCGCAGCGCCTGCTCGTTCTGCGCAATCACCTCTTCCGACTCGTCCGGCGGCAATGCCGCCAATAGCGCCAGCCCGGCCGCCCCCACGCCCAGCGGCTGGCGGTGCCCCACCGTGACCGCCAGCACCTGCACGGGATAGTTGCCCACCTCGCGGTGCAAGCAGAGCGAATCGTTGCCGGCGCGGCAGATGAGGAAAGCGGAATCGCCGCTGACATCGCTGATCTGCCGCAGCACCGGCCGCAGGCCGCGCACCGCCTGCGCATGCGGATCGCCCGCCATCATCACGCCCAGCTCGGCCACGCGCCAGCGCGGCGCCTCGGACTCGCGCAAGGCGTAGCCCTCCTGCACCAGCACATCGAGATAGCGATAGGCCGTGGTCCGCTGCATGCCTGCCGCGCGCGCGATGTCGACCACGTGCATGCCCGCCGCGCCCGCCTGCCGCAGCACGCCCAACACGCGCAAGCCGCGGCGCAACACGCGCGGTCCCGAGCCTTCGGATTCTGGCTTGTTCAATTTTTGGACAGATTGCGTTGATGAGGCCTCTATCAAAGCCCAATATGAAGTTGGACAGACGCAGAGTTGTCCAAATATTAGACAAACAGGACGGAGACAACAATGAAGATGCAAAGCAAGCGGTGGGCCGCCGCGGCGGCCGCCCTGGGCGCGCTGCTCGCGGCCCCGGCCCTGGCGGCCAAGCCCTATCCCGAGCGTCCCGTGACGCTGGTGGTCGGCTACGCGGCGGGCGGCGCCACCGACATCGTGGCGCGCCTGATGGCGAAGTCCCTGTCGGAAGAGCTGGGCCAGACCATCGTGGTCGAGAACAAGACCGGCGCCAACAGCAACATAGGCGCGGAAATCGTCGCGCGCGCCGCGCCAGACGGCTACACGCTGTACGTGGGCTCCATTGCCAACACCATCAACCGCACGCTGTACAGCCAGCTCAACTATGACTTCGTGAAGGGCTTCGAGCCCGTGGGCCTGCTGGCGACCATTCCGAACATCCTGGTCGTCAACCCCAAGCTGCCGGTCAAGACCGTGCAGGAATACGTGGCCTACGCGAAGAAAAATCCGGGCAAGCTGACCTGCGCCTCGTCCGGCAGCGGCTCGTCCATCCACCTGTCGTGCGAGCTGTTCAAGATGCAGACCGGCACCGACATCCTGCACGTGCCATACCGCGGCAGCGGCCCGGCCGTGGCCGACCTGCTGGGCGGCCAGGTGGATTCCATGTTCGACAACCTGCCCTCGTCGCTGCCGCACGTGCAGGCCGGCAAGCTGCGCGCCATCGGCGTCACCTCGCCGCAGCGCCTGCCCTCGGCGCCCGACACGCCCACGCTGGCCGAATCCGGCCTGCCCGGCTTCGAGGTGGAATCCTGGTTCGGCGTGATGGCGCCGGCCGGCACCCCCAAACCCGTCGTCGAGCGCTTGAACCAGGCCATCAACAAGGCGCTGGCCAGCCCGGCGCTGCAGGCGTCCTACCAGCAGTCCGGCTTCTACGCGCCACAGCAGCCCAACACCCCCGAGACCTACGCCCAGAAGATCGCCAGCGAGATCGACAAATGGGGCAAGGTCGTCAAGAGCGCCAACCTCAAAGCCAACTAGGAACACCAGGATGTACCCGATAGATTTCTTCTTCCGCGCCGCCGAGCAGTATCCGGACCGCATCGCGCTGGACGGCCCCGAAGGCCAGGTCACTTACTCGCAATTGGCCGCCGATACGCGGGCGCTGGCCGCGGCCTTGCAAGAACTGGATCCCGCGCCGCAGACGCGGGTGGCGATCTGCGCCGGCAACTCCGCGCGGCACATCCTGGCGCTGCTGGCCGTGCTGGCCAGCGGCAAGGTGTGGGTGCCGCTCAACTACCGCAGCACGGAGCGCGAGATCGGGCGCATCCTGGACGCCACCGAGCCGTCCATCGTGATCGTCGACGGCGTGGGCGCGCCGCTGGCGCCCGCGGCCCAGGCGCCGCAAGACCGCCGCCACATCCATCTGGACGACGCGGCGGCGCCGCTGGCATTGGACGCGCTGCTGGCCCGCTGCGCCGGACGCGAGCCGCAGCGCCACGTGCTACCGCGCGACGCCACCCAGGCCATCAAGTTCACCGGCGGCACCACCGGCCTGCCCAAAGGCGTGATGCAGCCGTACCACGCATGGAACGCGGGCATCATCAACCAGATCTCCAGCTGGGGCCTCACCCACGAAGACCGCTATGTGGTGGCCGCCCCCATCACGCACGGCACCGGCACCTACCTGCTGCCGGTGCTGGCGCGCGGCGGCGCCCATCTGCTGCTGGACGGCGTGACGCCGGCCAGCATCACCGCCGCCTTCCGCGAACGGGGCGGCACGCTGAGCTTCATGCCGCCCACGCTGATCTACATGATCATGGCGCAGCCCGGCGTCTCGCGCGCCGACTTCCCGCGACTGCGCAACCTGATCTACGGCGGCGCCCCCATGCCCGTCGAAAAGATCGACCGCGCCCGCGCCTTCTTCGGCCCGGTGCTGGGCACCACCTATGGCCAGACCGAGGCGCCGCAGATCGTGACCGCGCTGCGCCCCGCCGACCTCGAAGCGCCGGAGAACCGCGCCTCGGTCGGGCGCGTCACCTGGCTCACCGACGTGGCCATCATGGCGCCCGACGGCGCGCTGTTGCCGCGCGGCGAGATCGGCGAGGTGGTGGTGCAGGGCGACCTGGTCATGTCCGGCTACTGGCGCCTGCCCGAGAAAACCGCCGAGACGGTGCTGGACGGCTGGCTGCATACCGGCGACACCGGCTTGATCGATGCGCGCGGCTACCTGTTCCTGAAGGACCGTCTGCGCGACGTGATCATCACGGGCGGCTTCAACATCTACCCGGTGGACGTGGAGAACGCGCTGTCCGCGCACCCTGCCGTATACGAATGCTCGGTATTCGGCCTGCCGGACGACAAGTGGGGCGAAGCGGTCCACGCCGCGGTGCAGTTCCATCCCGGCGCAGAGGCCAGCGCAGACGAGCTCAAGGCCCACGTGCGCGGCCTGCTCGGCCCCGTGGCCACACCCAAGCAGTTCCACATCCATGACAGCTTGCCGCGCTCCAGCGTGGGCAAGGTGCTGAAAAATGCCGTGCGCGACGCGGCCCAGAAGGAGACCCCATGAAAACGCCCGAAACCCGCCTCTGCGCGCATCACCTCACCGGCATGTCCTACCGCGACGTGGACCTGGTCGAGGACCTGATCGGCAAGAAGACATTCACCGAAGTCATGATCATGCAGATCCTGGGCCGCGAGGCGCGCCCGGTGGACCTGCGCATCGTCGACGCCGTGCTGGTCACCTTGATGGAGCATGGCCTGACGCCCAGCGCCATCGCCACGCGGCTGATCTACATGAGCGCGCCGGAGAACCTGCAGGGCGCGGTGGCGTCCGGCCTGATGGCGGTGGGCAGCCAGTTCGTCGGCACCATGGAAAATTGTTCGCGCCTGCTGGACCGCATCCGCCAGGCCGATGACGGCCACGCGGAGGCGCTGACGATCGCCCGCGAATTCCGCGCATCGCGCAGCGCCCTGCCCGGCTTCGGCCACCATCTGCACAAGCCCGACGATCCGCGCTCGATCAAGCTGCTGGCGCTGGCCGAGGCCGAACCGGACCTCAAGGGCGACTCGCTCAAGGCGCTGCGCCTGCTGTCGGCCGCGATCGACCAGACCTACGGCAAGCACATCACCATCAACGCCACCGGCGCGGTGGCGGCGCTGCTCAGCGAGATCGGCGTGCCGACCGAACTGATGCGCGGCTTCGCCGTCATCTCGCGCGCGGCCGGCCTGGTGTCGCACGTGGCCGAAGAACAGCAAAGCCCGTCCGGGCGCTATATCTGGGAAACCATCGATCACGCCATTCCCTACGTGGGCAAGGGAAAGACCCACCACGGCGAATAGCCGCCGTGACGGCGCGGTCGCCTGGCGGGCAGAATCGCGTGAAGGACAGGGGGCTGACAGGCATGTACGCCTGACGCCCCCAAACCGTCAGCCCAGGTTCGGCGCCAAGGTGCGCTTCAGGTCTTCGATGCTGCGGCCGCTGCGGGCTGCGTAGTCCTGCAGCTGGTCTTCGCCGATCACGCCCACGTTGAAATACTGCGACTGCGGGTGGCTGAAGTAGAAGCCCGACACGCTGGACGCCGGGTACATGGCGTAGCTGTCGGTCAGCATCATGCCGATGTCGGCGCCGTCCAGCACGCGGAACATATCGGTCTTGATGACGTGTTCCGGGCAGGCCGGGTAGCCTGGCGCGGGGCGGATACCCACGTATTTCTCGGCGATCATGTCCTCGTTGGACAGGGCCTCGTCGGGCGCGTAGCCCCACAGGTCCTGGCGCACGCGGGCATGCAGGCATTCGGCGAAGCCTTCGGCCAGGCGGTCGGCCAGGGACTTCAGCATGATGCTGGAGTAGTCGTCCAGCGCCTTTTCGAATTCCGCTTCCTTCTTCTCGATGCCCAGGCCCGCCGTGACCGCGAACATGCCGATGTAGTCCAGCTTGCCGCTGGACTTGGGCGCGATGAAGTCGGACAGGGACTTGTTGCTGACGCCCTCGCGCTTTGCGCCCTGCTGGCGCAGGTTGCGGTAGGTGAACAGCACCTCGCTGCGGGTCTCGTCCTTGTAGACCTCGATGTCTTCGTCGTTGATGCTGTTGGCCGGATAGAAGCCCACCACGCCGTTGGCGGTGAGCCAGCGGCCTTCGATGATGCGCTTCATCATGGCCAGGCCGTCGGCGTAGACCTTGCGCGCCTGCTCGCCCACGACCTTGTCGTCCAGGATGGCCGGGAACGGGCCGAACAGGCTCCAGGTCTGGAAGAACGGGCCCCAGTCCACGTATTTGGCGATCTCGGCCAGGTCGTAGCTCTTGAAGGTGCGGCGGCCGATGAACTTGGGACGCGGCGGCGTGTAGTTGTCCCAGTCGATCGCGGGGCGCGAGGCGCGCGCTTCGGCCAGCGGCAGGATGGGCGTGGCCTTGCGGTTGGCGTGGCGGCGGCGCACCTCTTCGTATTCCCCGGCCAGTTCGGCCAGGTACGTTTCCGACTGGTCGGACATCAGGTTGGTCGCCACGCCCACCGAACGGCTGGCGTCCGGCACGTAGATGACCGGGCCTTCGTAGTTCGGCGCGATCTTCACGGCGGTGTGCACGCGGCTGGTGGTGGCGCCGCCTATCATCAACGGCAGCTTGCGGCTGCGGAAGTACTCGTCGCGCTGCATCTCGCTGGCCACATAGGCCATTTCTTCCAGGCTGGGCGTGATCAGGCCGGACAGGCCGACGATGTCGGCGTTCTCTTCCTTGGCCTTTTCCAGGATCTGGGCGCAGGGCACCATCACGCCCATGTTCACGACTTCGAAGTTGTTGCACTGCAGGACCACCGACACGATGTTCTTGCCGATGTCGTGCACGTCGCCCTTGACGGTGGCGATGACGATCTTGCCCTTGGCGCGCACGTCGCCGCCGGCGGCCGCGATCTGGCGCTTTTCTTCCTCGATGAAGGGAATCAGGTGGGCCACGGCCTGCTTCATGACGCGGGCGGATTTCACCACCTGCGGCAAGAACATCTTGCCCTCGCCGAACAGGTCGCCGACCACGTTCATGCCGTCCATCAGCGGGCCTTCGATCACTTCAATGGGGCGGCCGCCGCGGTCGAAGATCTTCTGGCGCACTTCTTCCGTGTCTTCCACGATGAAGGTGGTGATACCGTGCACCAGCGCGTGCGACAGGCGCTTTTCCACTTCAGCGTCGCGCCAGGCCAGGTCTTCTTCCTTCTTGGCGCCCGAACCCTTCACGCTGTCGGCGAACTGCACCAGGCGTTCGGTCGGCGTGCGCTCGTCGTCGGCTTCGGTCTTGCCGACGGGCTCGGCGCGGTCCAGCACCACGTCCTCGACCAGGTCGCGCAGCTTGGGGTCCAGGTCGGCGTACACGCCCAGCTGGCCGGCGTTGACGATGCCCATCGTCATGCCTTCCTTGACGGCGTAATAGAGGAACACCGTGTGGATGGCCTCGCGCATGGGCTCATTGCCGCGGAACGAGAAGCTGACGTTGGACACGCCGCCCGAGATGCGGGCGTGGGGCAGGTTCTCGCGGATCCAGCGCGTGCCTTCGATGAAGTCCACGGCGTAGTGGTTGTGCTCGTCGATGCCGGTGGCGACCGCGAAGACGTTCGGATCGAAGATGATGTCCTCGGGCGGGAAGCCTTCTTCCTCGACCAGGATCTTGTAGGCGCGGCCGCAGATTTCCTTGCGGCGCTCCAGCGTGTCGGCCTGGCCCAGCTCGTCGAAGGCCATCACCACCACGGCCGCGCCGTAGCGGCGGCACAGGCGCGCATGGTGGCGGAAGGGCTCCAGCCCCTCCTTCATGGAGATCGAGTTCACCACGGGCTTGCCCTGCACGCACTTCAAGCCTTCCTCGATGACTTCCCACTTGGAGCTGTCGATCATGATCGGCACGCGCGCGATGTCGGGCTCGGAGGCGATCAGGTTGAGGAAGCGGCGCATGCAGGCCACCGAATCCAGCATGGCCTCGTCCATGTTGATGTCGATGATCTGCGCGCCGTTCTCGACCTGCTGGCGGGCCACCGCCAGCGCCTCGTCGTATTTCTCTTCGCGAATCAGGCGGGCGAACATCTTGCTGCCCGTCACGTTGGTGCGTTCGCCGACGTTGACGTACAGCGTGTCTTCGTCGATGTTCAGCGGCTCCAGGCCCGACAGGCGGGTCTTGACCGGAATGTCCGGCACGGCGCGCGGGGTCAACGACATGACCTTGGCCGCGATCTCGCGGATGTGGTCCGGCGTGGTGCCGCAACAGCCGCCCGACATGTTCACCAGCCCGGCGCGGGCGAATTCTTCCAGCAGCGCGGAGGTATCGGCCGGCGTTTCGTCAAAGCCGGTCTCGGCCATGGGGTTGGGCAGGCCGGCGTTGGGATAGACGCAGACGTAGGTGTCGCAGATGCGGGCCAGCTCGGCCACGTAGGGCCGCATCAGCGCCGCGCCCAGGGCGCAGTTCAGGCCGATGGTGATGGGGCGCGCGTGGCGCACCGAGTTCCAGAAGGCTTCCACGGTCTGGCCGGACAGGATGCGGCCCGACGCGTCGGTCACCGTGCCCGAGATCATGACCGGCAGGCGCACGCCGCGGGCCTCGAACACTTCCTCGGTGGCGAAGATGGCCGCCTTGGCGTTGAGGGTATCGAAGATGGTTTCGATCAGGACGATGTCGATGCCGCCGTCCAGCAGGCCATTGAGCTGCTCCACATAGGCGACGCGCAGTTCCTCGAAGGTGACGTTGCGGGCGCCCGGATCGTTCACATCCGGCGAGATGGACGCTGTCTTGGGCTGCGGACCCAGCGCGCCGGCCACGAAACGCGGGCGGTCGGGCGTGCTGTAGGCATCACAGGCCTCGCGCGCCAGGCGGGCGGACACCAGGTTCAGTTCGTAGGCCAGTTCCGGCAGCTCGTAATCGCCCTGCGCGATGGTGGTGGCGCCGAAGGTGTTGGTCTCGATGACGTCGGCGCCGGCTTCCAGGTACTGGCGGTGGATCTCGGAGATCACGTCCGGCCGCACCAGCGACAGCAGTTCGTTGTTGCCCTTGACGTCCTTGCCGTGATCGGCGAAGCGCTCGCCGCGGAAGTCCGCCTCGCCCAGCTTGTAGCGCTGGATCATGGTGCCCATGGCCCCATCCAGGATCAGGATGCGCTTGCCCAGCAGGCGGGCGAATTCGCCGCCGTGGGTATAGGCTTCGGGCGGGTAAGGCAGGCGGGGATACGACACGGGCAGGTCCGGATGGAGTTGGCGACAGCGGCGCTATGTGGCGAAAAAGCGAAAAACGCCGCAAAAACAAGCCCTGATCGTAACAAAATGGGCCTGTTCGCGCCTCCGGGTGATACAGTTTCGGCCCCGAACCGGTGCTTTCGGCGTACGGGCCAGGCAAGAACGCAACACTTGCCGGCCGCGCGCGAAAGGTAAACGGGAAACAGGAAGAACCTCCCAGGACTGCGGCCCCACAAGGCGCCGGCAACCCTGGCTCCAGCCTGTGCTGCCCCCGCAACGGTCCCCATGCGCGCGAAACGCCCATGGCAGCCCGATACCGGCCAGTTCGATCGCAAGGAAGTCCATGCAATACCGCCAGGCCCTCACCGGCCCGCTGCGGCGTGGGCGTCCTCCCCATCGTGTATGGCCTGCGGGGTCGCGGGTCGCATCGAGGTTACGTAGATGAAAATCCGCTCCATCCGGCGCTATGCCGGCGCCCTGCTCTGCTCCGCCCCGGCCGTCGCCGCCGCCCAACAAACCGCCTCCACCACTCCCCAGCTCGACGCCGTCACCGTCACCGCCCAGCGCGTGCCGACCGACGGCCGCACGCTGCCGGTGTCGATCTCGGTCATTACCGCCGAAGACATCGCTGCAGCGAGCGCCCGCACCATGCAGGACGTGCTGTCGACCCAGGCCGGCATCCACCTGATCAACACCAGCAGCTCCAGCGACAACTCCATCGTCGACCTGCGCGGCTTCGGCATCACCGGCGCCAGCAACACGCTGATCCTGATCGACGGCGTCAAGCAGAACACCAACGACCTGTCGGCCCCCAGCCTGGGCGTGGTGCCGCTGGACCAGGTCGAACGCATTGAAATCGTGCGCGGCAGCGGCTCGGTGCAATACGGCGGCGGCACCACCGGCGGCGTGATCAACATCATCACGCGCTCGGATTTCGCCAAGGAGCCGGTCACCGCCCGCGCCACCGCCACCTTCGGCAGCTACGGCCTGCGCCAGTACGACGCCGCCGTGGCGCTGAACAATGAAAAGGTCGGCGTCGACGCCTATATGCAGTCGCTGCACAGCGACGGCTACCGCGATCACAGCGGCGAGCGCCGCGAAGGCGGCGGCGGCGGCATCACCTTCCGCCATGACGACGGCTCGATCCGCCTGTATGGCCGCACTACCACGCAGAAGCTGGAACTGCCCGGCCCGCGCACGATCAATCCGACCACCGGCCTGAACGAATACCAGGACGACCCGCGCGGCTCGAAGAACGACATCGACTTCGTCAAGACGACCACCACCACCTTCGGCCTGCAACTCGAGCAGGCGATCGGCGCCGGCACCCTGTACGCCGACCTGTCGACCCGCGAAAAGAAGCTGGACGGCCTGACGTACGACGGCTTCGGCGACATCCAGCGCGATCAGAAGCTGGAAGAGAACATCGCCAGCGTGCGCTACCGCCTGCCGATCAACGGCGGCCACAGCATCGTCTTCGGCGCCGACGGGCAGGAAGCCAAGACCACCGCCAACCAGAACGCCTATTACGACTTCCAGCCGTCGAAGTGGCAGTCGCGCCAGCACCAGTACGGCCTGTTCGCCGAGGGCCAGGTCCGCGCCACCGACAGCACCTACGTGACGGCCGGCGTGCGCCGCCAGTACGCATCCGACGACCTGGACGTGATCTCCGGCTCGGGCACGGCGTCGGATCGCAGCAACCACCTGACCGCCTGGCAGCTGGGCGTGCGCCAGGACCTGCCCGCCGGCTTCGGCGTGTACGGCAAGGTCGGCCGCAGCTTCCGCCTGCCCAATGCCGACGAACTGCTGTCGGTGCAGAACCCGCTGGCGCCGCAGACGTCGACCGACAAGGAAATCGGCGTGACCTGGCAGTCGGCCAGCAGCAGCGCCCGCCTGTCGTACTTCCGCTACGACCTGACCAACGAGATCCAGTACAACCCGCTGGCCGATGGCATCTGGGGCCCGGGCACCGGCGCCAACACCAACCTGGACCCGACCCGCCGCCAAGGCATCGAACTGGAAGGCCACACCGCGATTTCCAGCAGCGTCTCGCTAGACGCGAACCTGACCTGGATGGAAGCGCAGTTCCGCTCCGGCACCTACGCCGGCGTGGACTTGGCGGGCAAGACCGTGCCGCTGGCGCCAAAGTGGCTGGCGAACGCCGGCGTGACCTGGCGCCCCACCGATGCGTTCCTGTGGAACGTCACGGCGCAATACGTGGGCAAGTCGCGCATGGACAACGACCAGGCCAACCAGTTCGCCAAGGAACTGGACGCCTACGTGCTGTTCAACACCAAGGTGGCCTACAAGTTCACGCGCAACATCGAAGGCGCCATCGGCGTGAACAACATCTTCGACCGCCAGTACGCCACCTACGGCATCCGCGGCGGCAACGCGTCCTTCGAGATGCTGGGCCCCGTCGCCAACTACAGCCTGTACCCCGCGCCGGGCCGCAACTTCTACGCGTCGCTCACGCTGCGCTATTGATAGCGGCATTCCGATATAGTCGGCGTTCCCCGCTGGCTATATCGGCTTTCTGCATGACCCACGCAAGCGCCCGTTCTCGCATCGTTCCGCGGCTGTTCCTGGCCCTGGGTACGCTGCTGTGCGCGGTCGGCGCCACGGCCGGCCAAGCTGCGGCGCAGACCGCCGCAGGTTCCGCGGCAAGTCCGGCGACGGCTTCCGGGCCTGCCTCTGCCACGGCCATCCAGGTCGGCGATGACCAGGGCCGCACAGTCTCGCTGACCGCCCCCGCCCGACGCGCCGTCACCCTGGCCCCGCACGCTACCGAACTCGTCTTTGCGGCAGGCGCAGGTGACCGCATCGCCGCCACCATCCGCGGCAGCGACTATCCGCCCGCCGCCCGCCAGTTGCCCGTGATCGGCGACGGCACCCAGCCCGATGCCGAACGCGTGGCGGCTGTCCGCCCTGACCTGCTGATCGCCTGGCAGCCCGCCGCCGCGGCGCCGTTGGCGCGGGTGATGGACAAGCTGGGCGTGCCGGTGTTCTACAGCGATCCGCAGACCCTGGCCGCCATCCCCGACGCGGTCGAACGCATGGGCACGCTGTTCGGCACCGAGGCGCAGGCGCGGCCCGCGGCCCAGGCCCTGCGCGCGCGCCTGGACGCCCTGGCCTCGCGCTATGCCGGCCGCCGCCCTGTGCGCGTGTTCGTGCAGGCGGGACTGGATCCCATCTACACCCTGAACGACAGCAGCATCGTCAGCGACGCGCTGCGCGTCTGCGGCGGCGTCAACGTCTTCGGCCAGGCGCCCGTGGTCGCCCCCCAGGTCACGCTGGAAA
The DNA here is from genome assembly GCF_059760445.1 of Achromobacter sp. D7-1. NCBI lineage: Bacteria > Pseudomonadati > Pseudomonadota > Betaproteobacteria > Burkholderiales > Alcaligenaceae > Achromobacter > Achromobacter sp. D7-1. The sequence continues at coordinate 24,707 of NZ_JCBAMT010000039.1, forward strand.
GCGTGCTGGCGGCGCGGCCCGAGGCGGTGCTGGCCGGCATCTCCCGCCCGCAGGACGCCGCCCGCAACCTGGCCGCCTGGCAGGCGCTGGGGCTGCCCGCCGCCCGGCTGGGCCACGTGTACGGCGTCGACGCCGACGCCCTGTACCGCCCGGGTCCGCGCCTGATCGACGCCGCCGAGACGATCTGCGCCGATCTGGACCGGCTGCGCTGATCTTGGTCCGCGCACGCCACGATCTTCAAATAGTGGAACGCCGCATTTCAACGGACGCCTCTGCCGTGCGGCGTCGTGCTTTATCATTCGAGCAACGAATCGCCAGTCCCCGCGGGCCTCGCATCGTGCGCACCCGCCCTTTGAACCTCCGCCATGACCACTCAAGACACTCTCACCATCGCCGGCCGCGCCTACTCGTCGCGCCTGCTCGTCGGCACCGGCAAGTACAAGGACTTTGAACAGACCCGCGCGGCGCTGGATGCCAGCGGCACCGAAATCGTCACGGTCGCCATCCGCCGCACCAATATCGGCCAGAACCCCGGCGAACCGAACCTGCTGGACTACGTCCCGCCGTCGAAATTCACGCTGCTGCCCAATACCGCCGGCTGCTATAGCGCCGACGACGCCGTGCGCACGCTGCGCCTGGCGCGCGAACTGCTGGACGGCCACGACCTGGTGAAACTGGAAGTGCTGGGCGACCCGCAGACCCTGTTCCCCAACATGCCCGAAACCCTCAAGGCCACCAAGACCCTGGTGGACGACGGTTTCAAGGTGATGGTGTATTGCACCGACGATCCCATCCAGTGCCGCATGCTGGAAGACCTGGGCGCGGTGGCCGTGATGCCGCTGGCTTCGCTGATCGGCTCGGGCATGGGCATCCTCAACCCCTGGAACCTGCGCCTCATCATCGACCAGGCCCGCGTGCCCATCGTGGTGGACGCCGGCGTGGGCACCGCGTCGGACGCGGCCATCGCCATGGAACTGGGCTGCGACGCCGTCCTGATGAACACCGCCATCGCCGGCGCGCGCGATCCCATCCTGATGGCCAGCGCCATGAAGAAGGGCGTGGAAGCCGGCCGCGAGGCCTTCCTGGCCGGCCGCATGCCCAAGAAGCTGTACAGCGGCGCCCCCAGCTCGCCCACCGAAGGGCTGATTACCGCCGGCGCCCCCAAATGAGCAACCGCCAGCAGGCCGCCAGCGGCCGTCCCATCCCCAACGCGCTGACCATCGCCGGCGTCGACCCGTCCGGCGGCGCCGGCATCCTGGCCGACGTCAAGGCCATGAGCGCGCTGGGCGCCTACGGCTGCGCGGTGATCGCGGCGCTGACGGCGCAGAACACCCAGGGCGTCACCGGCATTTCGGCGGTCCAGCCCGCCTTTGTCGGCCAGCAGATCGACACGCTGTTCGCGGACGTGCGCATCGACGCGGTCAAGATCGGCATGCTGGGCCAGCAGCCGGTGATCCAGGTGGTGGCCGAGAAGCTCGCCAAATGGACCCCGGCCCATGTGGTGCTGGACCCGGTCATGGTGGCCAAGAGCGGCGACCTGCTGCTGGAGCGCGACGCCGTGGGCGCCATGCGCGAGGCCTTGCTGCCCCAGGCCACCCTGCTCACGCCCAACCTGCCCGAGGCCGGCGTGCTACTGGAAGAGCGCCCGGTGGAAACGGTCAAGGAAATGCGGCGCGTGGCCGAACGCCTGCGCAACAAGCTGGCGCACTCGGGCGAACGCTGGGTGCTGGTCAAGGGCGGCCACCTGCCCGGCAACGAGACCATCGACCTGCTGCACGACGGCGACCGCATGATCGAATTGCCCGGCCACCGCATCGAAACCGTCAACACCCACGGCACCGGCTGCACCTTGTCGGCGGCGCTGGCCGCGCTGCTGCCGCAAACCGGGGACGTGCCCGAGGCCGCGCGCCGCGCCAAGGCCTACCTGACGGAAGCCATCCGCCACGCCGAGCGCCTGTCGGTGGGCTCCGGCCACGGCCCGGTGCACCACTTCCACGCCTGGTGGTAGGCGCGGGCAGCGCCTGAAACATCTGTCGGCGGGGCGCGGCGTCACAGGACGCTACGAATCGGTACAATGGTCTGTTGATTCCTCTGTTTTTTCTGACCGTCATGAACGCTTCGACCCTGCCCGACGTAGAACAAGCCCGCTTCAACATGGTGGAACAGCAGATCCGCCCCTGGGACGTGCTGGACGCCAACGTGCTGCAAGCGCTGTTCGATGTGCGCCGCGAACAATTCGTTCCGCCGGCCCTGCGCGCGCTGGCGTTTTCCGACCTGGAACTGCCGCTTGAGATCAACGCGGTCAACACCCGCCAGAACATGCTGGCGCCCAAGGTGGAAGCCCGCCTGGCGCAAGAGCTGCTGCTGACCAAGTCGGACTGTGTGCTGGAAATCGGCACCGGCTCCGGCTACCAGGCCGCGCTGCTGGGCTACCTGGCGCAGCAGGTCACCTCGGTCGAGATCGACAGCCGCCTGGTGACGTTCGCGCAGCAGAACCTGCAGATGAACAACGTCACCAACGTCAAGGTCGAAACCGGCGACGCCCGTAACGGCTGGGGCTCCACCGAATACGACGCCATCCTCGTCACGGGTTCCGTGCCGACCGTCCCCGACGCGCTGAAGTACCAGCTGCGCGTGGGCGGCCGCCTGGTCGTGGTCGTGGGGCAGGCCCCCGTCATGACCGCCTGTCGCATCACCCGCACCACTGCGGCCAGCTTCGAAACCGTGAACCTGTTCGAAACCGTCATCAAGCCGCTGCGCGGCGTCGCGGTCTCGCAGTTCAAGTTCTGATCCCCAACCCCGCAGCCGGGCGCCTGCCCCTCTGACGGGGCAGCGGCGCCCCGGGCGACCCGGCGTATCGTTGATCATCATGCGTGTCCGATTGCTAACGGCTTTACTGGTTTTTACCTGCGCCGCGAGCGTCGGCCCATCGCTTGTCCGCGCGCAGAACCTGATCCAGATCTGGCAATCGGCGCTGGGCAATGACCCGATCTACGCCGCCGCGCGCGCCAACTACCGCGCCGGCCTGGAAAAAGAACCCCAGGCCCGCTCCCTGCTCCTGCCCCTGATCTCCGCCGAAGCCGGCGGCGCCTACCAGGAAACCCGCAGCACCCGCGGCCTGGGCGTGGCCTACAGCGGCGGCCGCGGCGTCTGGGACCTGTCCCTGACCCAGCCGCTGTTCGACTGGGGCCGCTGGCAGAACTTCGAACAATCCAAGCTGATCGTCGCCGACGTCGAAGTGCAACTGCAGCAGGCCTACCAGGACCTGCTGCTGCGCGTGGCCGACGCCTATTTCAATGTGCTCTATGCCCAGGACACGCTGACCGCCACCGAAGCCGAAAAGGCCGCCGTGGCCGGGCAGCTGGAGTCCGCCAAGCGCAACTTTGAACTCGGCAACGCCACCATCACCGACACCTACGAGGCGCAGTCGCGCTACGACCTGGTGGTGGCGCAGGAACTGCGCCTGCAGAACGACCTGGAAGTCCGCCGCGACGAATTGGCCAAGATCATCGGCACGGCGCCGGGCGCGCTGGCCGAACTGCCCTACGGCGTGCAGCTGCCGGCGCCACAGCCCGCCCGCGTGGCCGACTGGAGCAACCAGGCCGAGGCTTCCAGCCTGGACGTGCTGCGCGCGCAACTCTTGACCCGCATCGCCGGCCGCGAGATCCAGATCGCCAAGAGCGGCCATTACCCCACCCTGAACCTGCGCGCCAGCAGCGGCAGCGCCAGCGACGCCGTCATGCGCAATGCCGCGCCGGGCAAGCCGATAGACAGCACGATCGGAGTGGTGCTGTCGATTCCGCTGTACTCCGGCGGCGGCGTCTCGTCGCAAGTGACCGAAAAGGTCCAGCTGGAGCAAAAGGCTCGCCACGACTACGAGGCGGCGCGCCGCCAGGCCGTCCAGTCCGCGCGCCAGTACTACACCGGCGTGACCAGCGGGCTGGCCCGGATCCAGGCCCTGGAGGCCGGCGAAAAATCCAGCCGCGCCGCGGTCGAGGCCAATCGCACCGGCTATGAGGTCGGGGTGCGTATCAACCTGGACGTGCTCAACGCCCAGCAGCAGCTCTACGCCACCCAGCGCGACCTGGCCCTGGCGCGCTACAGCACCGTGCTCACCAGCCTGCGCCTGAAGGCCACCAGCGGCATCCTGGCCGAAACGGACCTGGAAGCGATCAACCGCTTGCTGCGCGAGCCGCGCTGACCCCGCTGCGGGGGCCTGCGGTTACTTGTTCTGGATTTTTTTCACGAGCGCCGTGGTCGAGCGCTCGAACTCGAACGGAATCGCCACCGCGCGGCCGCCCCAGGACTTGACCAGGGCGGTCTCGGGCAGCTTTTCCATGTCGTAGTCGCCGCCCTTGACGATCAGGTCGGGCTTGAGCTGGCCGATCAGGGCCTCGGGCGTGTCTTCATGGAAGGACGTGACCGCGGTCACGCAGCCCAGCGCGGCCAGCAAGGCGGCGCGGTCTTCCATGCGGTTCAGCGGGCGCTCGGCGCCCTTGCCCAGACGGCGCACCGACTCGTCGGTGTTGACCGCCACCACCAGGGTCGCGCCCAGCTGGGCGGCCTGGTCGAGGTAGGTCGCGTGGCCCCGGTGCAGGATGTCGAAGACGCCATTGGTGAACACCAGCGGCCGCGGCAAGCGGCCGGCGGCGACGGCGGCGACGCATTCGTCGCGGGACAGGACCTTGGATTCGAAACGGGCGGCAGGCATGCGGCGATTGTATCGCCCCGGCTCAGGCGCCGCCCAGGATGATCTGCTTTTCCTTGGGCACGATCAGGGCCGTCATTTCCTTGCGGTAGCGGTTCAGGTCCTTCACCGTTTCGAAGCTGCGGTCCATCAGCTTGGACAGGATGTGCAGGATGCGCGTGGCGACCTTCTGCTCCCACTCGCCGTCAAAGCGGATCTGCGTGTCCAGCCAGTGCTCCAGCCAACCCGGTTCCGGCAGGCGCGACTGCACCGTGTCGTTGGGGAACAGGTCCTTGTTCACATGCAGGTTGGTCGGGTGCAGGGCCTGCTGCGTACGGCCGGCCGAGGCCATCAGCACGCCGATCTTGGAGAACGCCAGGCGGGCCTGCTCGCTGGTGTCCTGGCCGCGGTCGTGCAAGGCGCGGCGCATGTATTGCAGGTAGGCGCCAGCGTGGCGGGCCTCGTCCTGGGCCACGGTCTTGTAGATGGCCTTGATGACCGGCTCCGTGTGCCATTCAGCGGCGCGGCGGTACCAGTGGTTCAGGCGGACCTCGCCGCAAAAGTGCAGCATCAGGGTTTCAAGTTCGGGCGCCTTGTCGAACTCGAAGCGCACGTTGTGCAGTTCTTCCTCGGTGGGCACCAGGTCCGGACGGAAGCGGCGCAGGTATTCGATCAGCACCAGCGAATGCTTTTGCTCTTCAAAGAACCACACCGACATGAAGGCGCAGAAATCGCTGTCGCCGCGATTGTCGCGCAGGAACATTTCGGTGGCCGGCAAGGCTGCCCATTCCGTGATGGCATTCATCTTGATCGTGTGGGCTTGCTCGTCCGAGAGCTTGCTGCGATCGAAATCACCCCAGGGTATGTCATGCGCCATGTTCCAGCGCACAGCTTCCATGGTCTTGAAGAGTTCAGGATAAAGCATGGTCTGCCCTTGTATTCGTCCCGCTAGTGGGGCTATAGATATAGAAATTAATGAATGGCGCGCGCCTTGCCGGCGAGGGCGCTGCATTCATCCACCGCAGCGCTATTTTTCGCCGTATACCGCGAAGCTATGATGACCGTTTCATGAATGAAACATGACAGATGCCGTCTAGATCATCGCGCCGCCTATCGGGTCAAGGCCCATAACGCGACCCCGATGGCGACCGCCGCCACCCCAACCAGCGCTGCAACCAGCCGGTTGTTCTGTTCCTGCGCCCGCCGCAATTGGATCATCTCGGCCAGCAAGGCGGGCGAGACATTCGGACGGCTCAGGTGGTCATGGACCAGCCTGGGCAAAGCGGGCAGCATTTGCGACCACTGCGCGGCTTCTTTTTCCAGGCTCTGCCGCAGCCCCTTGAATCCGACACGCTGACGCATCCAGCGTTCCAGATAGGGCTTGGCGGTCTTCCAGAGATCCAGGTTGGGATCGAGCTGGCGGCCCAATCCCTCGACGTTCAGCAAGGTCTTCTGCAACAGGACCAGCTGCGGCTGGATCTCCACATTAAACCGGCGCGAGGTCTGGAACAAGCGCAGCAGCACCTGCCCCAGTGAGATCTCCGACAACGGCCGGTCAAAGTAAGGTTCGCAGACGGCGCGCACCGCGCCCTCCAGCTCTTCTTCGCGCGTATCGGGCGGCACCCAGCCCGACTCGATGTGCAACTGCGCCACGCGACGATAGTCGCGGTGGAAGAAGGCCAGGAAATTCTGCGCCAGGTAATTCTTGTCGAACTCGGACAGCGAGCCGACGATGCCGAAGTCCAGGGCGATATAGCTGCCCAGCGTGTCCGGGCGGTCCGACACGTAGATGTTGCCGGGGTGCATGTCGGCGTGGAAAAAGCCGTCGGTGAAGACCTGCGTGAAGAAGATCTCCACGCCGGTGCGCGCCAGCGTCGGGATGTCGATGCCGGCCTGTCGCATGCGCTCCACCTGGCCCACCGGCATGCCGTACATGCGCTGCATGGTGAACACGGTGGATGCGGTGTATTCCCAGATCACCTCGGGCACGATCAGCATGTCGCCGCGGCCGGACTCGGGGCCGAAGTTGCGGCGCAGCTGGCTGCAATTGGAGGCTTCGCGCACCAGGTCCAGCTCGTCGTGCAAGTACTTGTCGAACTCGGCCACCACTTCGCGCGGCTTCAGACGGCGGCCGTCGGCGCCCAGGCGCTCGATGATGCGGGCCACCACCTTCAGCAGCGACAGGTCTTTCTCGATGATGCTGAGCATGCCCGGACGCAGCACCTTGACCGCGACCTCGCGGCCGTCGTGCAGCACGGCGAAGTGCACCTGGGCGATCGAGGCCGAGGCCACCGGGTCCACTTCGAACTGGGCGAACAGCTTCTCGGGCGGCGCACCCAGCGCCGTTTCGATGCAGGCAGCGGCCTGGGCCGAGGGGAACGGCGGCACGCGATCCTGCAGCAAGGCCAGTTCGTCGGCGATGTCGGCGGGGATCAGGTCGCGGCGGGTGGACAGCACCTGCCCGAACTTGACGAAAATGGGGCCCAGCGATTCCAGCGCCAGGCGCAGCCTCAAGCCCCGCGGCTTGCGCGGACGCGTACCCAGGCGGATGACGCGCAACAGGCAGGTGGCCAGCGGATGGTTCAGGCTGGAGAGCACCAGCTCGTCCAGGCCGTAGCGCAGCGAAACCAGGATGATGCGGAAGAGGCGCAGCAGGGGAAACATGTATCAGGCGCCCCGCTTTGCGCTGGCGGATGCCAGACGGGTTTGCAGCGCGGCGGCCGAGCGGGCCAGCGCATCGGCGCGGGCATTCAGTTCGGCCAGGTCCAGGCGCCATTGTTCCAGCGCGGGGCGGCTCGCCAGCATGCCGCTTTCCTCGGACAGGTATTCCGACACGTTCTCGGCCAGGCGCAGGCCGGCCGTGCGCGCGCCGCCCGCCGCGGCGCGGGCGCCGCCCACCAGGCGCAGCGCGGCGATGTCGCCCACCACCCGGGCCAGCGCATCTTCCGGATCCCAGCGCAGCTGCTTGGACAGATCCGCCACCACTTGCGCCAGCGCCGCGTCGCCCGAAATATGGGTCGCCTCGGCGAAGTCGGGCGTCTCGCGGTCCGCGCCCAGGCGTGGCAGCGGCAGCTTTTCAGGCGCGACCGTCAGGGTCACGTCGGGCACCACGGCCGCATCGGCCTGGGCCGCCAGGCCTTCGCTGTCTATGGTCAGGCCCAGGCTGAAGCCGCCCAGCGCAAAACGCACAGTCTTGCCGGCATGCCGGGCGAGGCGCTCGCGCGCCCAGTCCTCGCGCCGCAACAGGGCGTTGAGCGCGCTTACAGCCAGTCGCGAGGGGGTGGGCAGGAACGGAAAAGGCAGCATGACGGTCTGCAACGGCCCCGGTTGCCGGGGTTGCCGAAGTTAATGGGTAAATCGGGAGTGTAACGGGTTGGATGAATGGGTGTTTTGCGCAAGCACATGGAAAAACCGGCCCTTTAAGGGCCGGTTCAAACAGATGCCTTGCGGCATCCGCAACGGAGGCGGGATTCGGACCCGGCCGGCCAGGCTCAGCTGGCGAGATCCACCGGGATCTGCTGGATGCCGGCCAGCAGCCAGCCGCCATTGGCAGGCTTGAACAGGTTCCACACTTCCTCGAAGCGGAAGGCCTCGGCGCCCGGGGCTTCGCGCAGCATGCCAGAGAAGCGCACGCTGGCCAGGTGGCCGTCGGACACGGTTTCGATGCCCAGCATTTCGGCGTTCAGCAGGACCACTTCGGTCTTGTTGGGCGCCGCGCCGCGCTCGGCCAGCTGCGGCTTGAGCTCGGTGATCAGGTCGTCGGTCAGGAACTCGCGCAGGCCATCGGTGCTACCGCTGTCCCACACGGCCTGGATGCGCACGAACTGATCCTTGGCCTGCTTCAGGAAGTTGGGCGTGTCGAAATCACCCGGCACGAACCAGTTGTTGTCGTCGCCCGCCTTGGGCATCGCGGCCGGGGCCGCGGCGGCGACCGGAGCGGCGACGGCTGCCGCAGCGGCAGGAGCCGCCGGCTTCAGCGATTCGCGCCACATCGGCTGCTGTTGCTGGCCCGGGGTGTTGTTGGACCCGTTGAACGCGCCCTGCGTGGCGGTGCGCGGACCGGCGCCGCGCAGGCGGCGGATGATGAACATGACGGCGAACACGACGGCGGCGATCAGCAGCGCGGAGCCGAGGAATTCGGCGAAGGCGCCCGACAGGCCCATGCTGGACAGCAAGGCGGCGATACCCAGGCCAGCGGCGATGCCGGCGATGGGGCCGAGCCAGCGCGAAGCGCCGCTCTTGGCGGCAGCGCCCGCGGCGCCGGCCGTGGCCGCGCCGGCGGCTGCCGGGGCGGCGGTGGCGCCAGCCGTGTTGTTGGCGGCGGCCGGCGGCGTGGTCGCCTGGCGCTGCTGGGTCACGTTGGAGGATTGGCGGCCGACGCTGCTGCCGCCGCCGGCACGGCGGGCTTCGGCGTCAAACGACGCCGTCACCAGTGCCGCGCCAGAGATGGCGATCAGCGCCGCGGCGACAAACCGCGAAAGACAGAATTTGGACATAGGTTTGCTCCCTCGTACTCGCGCCCCTGCCGCCCCGTAGCAGCAGGAAGTCCCACGGACCGCGGGACCTTAGTCGCGACTTTTCTTACATTAATCTGAATACCGTAAGAATAACGGACAAGACGCCGCCCCACAAGTTCCCGCAGGCACGGTGAAAATATCCAGATTGCCAGCGCGGATCAGCCCAGTTTCACGCCTTCGTGCAGGGCGGCGATGCCGGCGGTCAGGTTGAAGTACTGCACCCGGTCCAGCCCGGCCGTGCGCAGCATGTCGGCCAGGGTTTCCTGGTCGGGGTGCATGCGGATGGATTCCGCCAGGTAGCGGTAGCTGGCCTCGTCCTTGGCGACCTTCTTGCCCAGCCAGGGCAGCACATTGAAGGAATACCAGTCGTAGGCCGGCGCCAGAGGCTTGGCCACGCGCGAGAATTCCAGCACCAGCAGCTTGCCGCCCGGCTTCAGCACTCGGGTCATTTCGGCCAGGGCGCGGTCCTTGTGGGTCATGTTGCGCAGGCCGAAGGCCACGCTGACGCGGTCGAAATGGCCCGTGGGGAACGGCAGGCGCTCGGCGTCGCACACCGCGGTGGGGACCAGCAGGCCGGCGTCCGTCAGGCGGTCGCGGCCCACCCGCAGCATGGAGTCGTTGATGTCGGTGAGCCAGACCTCGCCCGTGGGGCCGGCGCGCTTGGCGAAGGCTTTGGCCAAATCGCCCGTGCCGCCGGCGATGTCCAGCACTTTCATGCCGGGACGAATGGCGGCGCGACCGATGGTGAAGGCTTTCCAGACGCGGTGCAGCCCGGCCGACATGAAATCATTCATGACGTCGTAGCGCTGCGCGACCGAATGGAACACTTCGGCGACTTTGCGGGCCTTTTCGCCTTCCGGCACGGTCTGGAAGCCGAAATGGGTGGATTGCGAGGCGGAATCCGCGGAATGTTGCGATTCGGAGGGGTTTTGCATGGTGAATTCCCGATATATCGTTCAATGGTAGCCTATCGGGCTCCCTGCGGAGGCCGGCGGACGCGGACTATGGCGCCCAGCGGTCACATACCTGAAATATTGCGGCCATACTATCGCAATGTTCGCGCCGCGCCGGCGCTCAGAAGTGTGCCAAATCCGCCATGTCCAGCACCATCCTCGTCGTCGAAGACGAACCCGCCATCCAGGAACTGATCGCCGTCAACCTGTCCTTCGCCGGACACAAGGTGCTGCGCGCCTTCGACGCCGACCAGGCCCAGACCCTGATCCGCGCCGAGCTGCCCGACCTGATCCTGCTGGATTGGATGCTGCCCGGCACCTCCGGCCTGGCCATGGCGCGCAAGCTGCGCAACGACGAGCGCACCCGCGCCGTCCCGGTCATCATGCTGACCGCCAAGGGCTCCGAGCAGGACAAGGTGGACGGCCTGGAAGCTGGCGCCGACGACTACATCACCAAGCCCTTCTCGCCCAAGGAACTGATGGCGCGCATCAAGGCGGTGCTGCGCCGCCGCGCCCCCCAGCTGACCGACGACGTGATCGACGTGGGCGGCCTGAAGCTGGATCCGGTGACGCATCGCCTGTCCGGCAACAGCCAGTCGCTGCAGATCGGCCCCACCGAATTCCGCCTGCTCCATTTCTTCATGACCCACCCCGAACGCGTGTTCTCGCGCTCGCAACTGCTGGACCAAGTCTGGGGCGACCACGTCTTCGTGGAAGAGCGCACGGTCGACGTGCACATCCGCCGCCTGCGCAAGGCGCTGGAACCAAGCGGCCACGACGCGCACGTGGAAACGGTCCGCGGCAGCGGCTACCGGTTTACGGCCCAGCTCCCGACGCGGTAAAACTCCCGCACGATGATCTGGCTGCGCACTCTTTTCCTGGTCGCCCTGTGGGCGGTCGCCGCATTATTGGCTCAATGGCTCATAGGAGACCCGGCGGGCTGGATATTGTTCTCCGTCGCGCTGGCCGCCATGCTGCTCTGGCGCAGCTGGCGCCTGCACCTGGTGTCCCACTGGGCCAACCACCCGGACACCTCGCCGCCCGCGTCGGTCGGTCCCTGGGACGACATCCTCGCCCCGCTGTACCGCTACACCCGCGCTCGCGCCCGTGAACTGAACGAAACCCAGAACACCATGCAGGGCATGCTGGCCGCAGCCCAAGCGCTGCCGGATGGCGCGGTGACCCTGAACGAGGATTTCCAGATCGACTGGTGCAACCGCATGGCGCGCCAGCACCTGGGCCTGCGCCTGCCGGCCGACCGCGGCCACAACCTGCTGAACCTGCTGCGCGCGCCCGAATTCGTGGAGTACGCGCACCGCCCGTCCTGGCCCGATCCCATCCTGGTGCGCCTGGGCCAACAGGGCCAGGAGCGGCTGATGATGATGCAGCTGACCGCCTACGCCAGCAATCAGCGCCTGCTGATCACGCGCGACGTCACCCAGATCGAACGCCTGGAGACCACCCGCCGCGACTTCGTTGCCAACGTCTCGCATGAACTGCGCACGCCGCTGACGGTGCTGGCGGGCTTTCTGGAAACGCTGCGCGACATGCCCGCCGACGCCCTGCCCGCCGAACAGCGCGAGCAGTACATCGACATGATGCACGAGCAGGCCCAGCGCATGCAGGCCATTGTCGAAGACCTGCTGACCCTGTCGACGCTGGAATCGTCGCCAGGCAGCGACCCGCGCGCCGTCAACATGGGTGCGCTGCTGCAGAAGGCGCGCCAGCAGATCGAGGCGCTGTCGGGCGGCCGCCATGTGCTGGAATGGCACATCGACGAATCCCTGGATGTGCTGGGCGCCGAGACCGAGCTGACCTCGGCGCTGTCGAACCTGCTGACCAACGCCGTGCGCTACACGCCCGACGGCGGCACCATCACCGTGCGCTGGGAGCGCGAGGAAGACGGCGGCGCGCGCTACAGCGTGCAAGACACCGGCATCGGCATCCCGGCGCGCCATCTGCCGCGCCTGACCGAACGCTTCTACCGCGTCGACCGCGGCCGTTCGCGCGCGGTGGGCGGCACCGGCCTGGGCTTGGCGATCACCAAGCACATCGCCATGCGCCACGACGCCGAACTGCTGATCACCAGCGAACCCGGCAAGGGCAGCGTGTTCGCCCTGCGCTTTCCGCCCGACCGGATCGCCATCGACAGCCCGGCCTGAACCACCCGAGCCTGTGCAAGGCAGCTTTGCCATGCACAGGCCCAAGTGCCGCGCGAATGGTAAATTTCCGGCCATGCGCATCCTGGTCATCGAAGACGAACCCAAACTGGCCGACTACCTCAAGAAGGGCCTGTCGGAGCAAAGCCATGTCGTGGACCTGGCGCGCGACGGCGTGGACGGCCTGCATCTGGCACTGGAAGGCGTCTACGACCTGATCGTGCTGGACGTGATGCTGCCGGGCGTGGACGGCTTCGGCGTGCTGGCCGCAGTGCGCGAACAGAAAGACACCCCCATCCTGATGCTGACCGCGCGCGACGCGGTCGAAGACCGCGTGCGCGGCCTGGAAGGCGGCGCCGACGACTACCTGGTCAAGCCCTTCGCCTTTTCGGAACTGCTGGCACGGGTGCAGGCGCTGCTGCGCCGCGGACGCTCGCAAGAGCCCACCCTGCTGCGCCTGGCCGACCTGGAACTGGACCTGGCCCGCCGCCGCGCCCAGCGCGGCGGCCGTCGCCTGGACCTGACCGCCAAGGAATTCAATCTGCTGGCCTTGCTGCTACGCCGCCAGGGCCAGGTGCTGTCGCGCACCACCCTGGCCGAGCAGGTCTGGGACATGAACTTCGACAGCGACACCAACGTCATCGACGTGGCGGTGCGGCGGCTGCGCAGCAAGCTGGACGACCCCTACGACACCAAGTTGCTGCACACCGTACGCGGCATGGGCTACGTGCTGGAATCGCGCCCCGCCCACGGCCGCCCCGCATGAACCCGCTGCGCGTGCGCTCGATGCAGGCGCGGCTGACCCTGCTGCTGGGCGCCATCGCCCTGCTGGTGTCCAGCCTGGCGGGAGCCACGTTGTTCTGGGCGCTCAAGCGCGAAGTGGAGCGCCAGGAAATCACCGAGGTCAGCGGCAAGCTGGAATTGATCGATCACCTGATCGACATGCAGAACAACGCCCGCGGCCTGAAAGACCTGGCCGCCACCTTCGACGAGATGCGCGCGGGCCAAGGCCAGCTGGGCATCTGGATCGTGGATGCGCACGGCCGCTCCGTTTACGGCGGCCCCGCCCCCGAGACGCTGGCGACCAGCGACGGCAGGCAGGTCGTGCTGCAAACCGCCGACGGCGGCCGCATGCGCGGCCTGCGGGTGGCCATGAACGACCGCATCCTGCCCGGCGCGCAGTTGACCGTGGCGGTCAGCACGCGCACCAGCTCCCAGTTCCTGTATGCCTACGGCACCGCGCTGGTGCTGATCTGCGCGCTGTGGGTGGGCGCCACGGTGGTGCTGGCGGCCTGGGCCGTGCGCCGCAGCATGGCGCCGGCGCGCAGGCTGTCCGAACAGGCCGCCAGCATCCAGCCCGACAACCTGGCGCGGCGCCTGCCGCTGGAAGATACCGACCGCGAACTGCATGATCTGGTGCGCTCCTTCAACCGCACGCTGGAGCGCCTGCAGGCCGCCTATCAACAGATGGAAGGCTTCAATGCCGACGTGGCGCACGAGCTGCGCACGCCGCTGGCCACGCTGATCAACGGCACGCAGGTCATGCTGTCGTCGCCGCGCGATGCGGCCGAACTGCGCGATGCGCTGGAATCCAACCTCGAAGAACTGGAAGACCTGAAGACCCTGGTCAACGACATGCTGTTCCTGGCGCGCGCCGACCGCGGCGAACGGGCCGCGGATCTGGCGCCGGTATCGCTGGCCGCCGAAGCGCGGCGCGTGGCCGAATACTACGAGGCCATGCTGGAAGAAAGCGGCGTGCACCTGCGCTGCGTGGGCGACGCCACCGTGGCCGCCAACGCCGGCCTGGTGCGACGCGCGTTGGCCAACCTGATCTCCAACGCCATCAAAGCCACGCCCCGCGGCGGCGAGATCGTGCTGGCCTGCTCGGCTTCGCCCGCGGGCGCCCGGGTCGAAGTGCGCAACCCCGGCGCGCCCATCCCGTCCGCCGACCTGCCCCGCATCTTCGACCGCTTCTTCCGGTCGACCCACGCGCGCACACCGCGCAGCGAAGGCCACGGCCTGGGCCTGGCCATCGTGCGTGCCATCGCGCGCATGCACGGCGGCGAGGTCGATGCGGCCTCGGGCGCGCACGGCACCGTGGTCGGCATCACGTTGCGCGCGCCGGAAGGCCACGCGTCCACGGCGAACATTACAAAATCGTAATGTTGACGACAGAATGGGGTCACTCCCGTTCTTCTACAGTACGCTTGAATTCACCTCGTCCCGCAACGGAGCATCATGAATCTTTCCCGTCTTACGCGCCGCCTGGCCCTTGCCGCGGCCCTGTGCGCCCCCGCTTTCGCCACCGCCCAGACGCCCGTCAAGGTAGAGGTCTGGAAGACCCCGACCTGCGGCTGCTGTGAAGACTGGGTCAAGCACATGCGCGACAGCGGCTTCGCCGTCACCACCCACGACGTCCAGGACACTGGCCCCATCCGCCGCAACGCCGGCATGGCCAATTACGGCTCCTGCCACACCGCGGCCGTCGAAGGCTACGCCATCGAAGGCCACGTGCCCGCCAGCGACGTGCGCCGCCTGCTGCTGGAAAAGCCCGACGCCGCCGGCCTGGCCGCGCCCGGCATGCCGCTGGGTTCGCCCGGCATGGACGGCCCCGAATACGGCGGCCGCAAGACGCCGCACGACGTGGTCTTGGTGGACAAGCAGGGCGGCGCCAAGGTGTTCCAGGCCTATCGTTAAAGCGCAGTTTTCGACGTCCTGTTCGGGCATCGCTCCTTTTCGGGCGATGCCCGAGTCGTTTGCGCACCTGAAACAATTCATCCACACCGCCCCAATGGCTACTCCTTGCACTGCAGCAAAAATGGGCCACAATCAATAAAACGGATTCCTCACCCACCCCTCAGGCTGTCATGGCACAAATCGTCCTGTTCGAGAACATCCACCCGAGCGCCCGCGCCGTCTTCGAAGCCGCCGGCTACTCCGACATCGTCACGCACGCCGCCTCCTTGCCGGCGTCGCAACTGAGCGACGCCCTGCGCGGCGCCCAGGTGGCGGGGATCCGTTCTCGCACCCACCTGGATGCCGCGCTGCTTTCCGGCAACCCCGACCTGCGCGTCGTGGGCTGCTTCTGCATCGGCACCAACCAGGTCGACCTGGACGCGGCCATGCAGCGCGGCATTCCGGTATTCAACGCGCCGTTCTCGAATACCCGCTCGGTTGCCGAACTGGTGCTGGGCGAAGCCATCCTGCTGCTGCGCCGCATTCCCGAAAAGAACGCCCGCGTGCACCAGGGCCACTGGGACAAGAGCGCTTCGGGCGCCTTCGAGACCCGCGGCAAGACGCTCGGCATCGTGGGCTACGGCAACATCGGCTCGCAGATCAGCACGCTGGCCGAAAGCCTGGGCATGCGCGTCATCTACCACGACGTCGAAGCCAAGCTGCCGCTGGGCAATGCCCGGCCCGCCGCCACCTTGAACGATCTGCTGGAGCAGGCCGACGTGGTGACCCTGCACGTGCCGGGCGGCAAGACCACCGAAAAGATCATGAATGCGGAAACCATCGGCCGCATGCGCCGTGGCGCCATCCTGATCAACGCCTCGCGCGGCACGGTGGTGGATATCGACGCGCTGCACGCCGCGCTTAAGTCCGGCCATCTGGCCGGCGCCGCGCTGGACGTGTTCCCGACCGAACCCAAAGGCGCGGACGAGCCGCTGGCCAGCCCGCTGATCGGCCTGCCCAACGTGATCCTGACCCCGCACATCGGCGGCAGCACGCAGGAATCGCAAGAGAACATCGGCCGCGAAGTGGCCGAGAAGCTGGTGCGTTTCCTGCAGGCCGGCACCACCAAGGGCGCGGTCAACTTCCCCGAACTGCCGTATCTGGAGCCGGCCGGCGGCACGCGCATCCTGCACGTGCACCGCAACGCCCCGGGCGCGCTCGGCACGCTGGACAACCTGATGGCGCAGCACGGCCTGAACATCGTCAGCCAGACCCTGCAGACCCGCGGCCAGATCGGCTACGTGATCACCGACGTGGAAGGCGAAGTCAACGACATCGTCATGACCACCTTGCGCGACCATCCGATCACGGTCCGCTGCGACCGGCTGTAAGGTTGCCAAGATGACAAGGGGCCCGCGCAAGCGGGCCCTTTTTGCTGCCGCGCCCCAACACCAACCCAGATCCCCGTGCGTATCGGCATTGCGCAATGCGGCAGACTTCAGTTATAAACGATAACCATTCCCACTCCTGCTAAATACGGCGCACCTTCGCGCCTGGGTCCGCCCGATGTCCGCCGCCGATCTCCCCGTGCATCAAGACCTGCACGCTCTATACAGCGATCATCACGGCTGGCTGCTGGGATGGCTGCGCCGCAAGTTGGGCAACGCCGCTGACGCCGCCGACCTGGCACACGACGCCTTCCTGCGCCTGATCATCAGGCCGGCACCCGACGGATTTGCCAGTGCGGGCGCCGCTCGCGCCTATCTGCGCGCCATGGCGCAAGGCTTGTGCACCGATCTCTGGCGACGGCGGGAAGTGGAGCAAGCCTGGCTGGAAAGCCTTGCCGCGCAACCCATGGCCCATGCGCCCTCTCCGGAACACCAGTCGCTGGTCATCGAAACCCTGATGGAAGTCGGCGAATGGCTGGGACGCCTGCCGGAAAAGGTACGCACAGCCTTCATCCAGGCCCAGATACATGGGCTTTCCACCCGCGAGATCGCTGACCACATGGGCGTGTCCATGCGCATGGTGCAGAAGTACCTGGCTCAGGCCATGCTGCATCTTGCGCTGATCGACGCCGGGCTGGCTGCCTCCGGTATCCGCAGGCCCTGACCATGCCTGCGCCGCCCCGGCCGGTCCTCGCGGACGGCCCCCTTCCCGTCCAAGCGGATTATGAAAGCCTGAAAGCGGCCGCCGAGTGGTATGCAGTTTTGCAGGATGCCGAAGCCGGCTCCAGGCAGCACGTCGACTGGCAGCGCTGGCTGGATGCTCGGCCGGAACACCACCGCGCCTGGGCGCATGTCATGGCGGTCAGCCGGCGCTTTGCGCTGCTGCGCAACGACGGTGAGCGCGAAGCCGCCGAGAAAGCAGTACAGGTCGCTTCCCGCCGCCCATCGTCGCGCCGCCGGGCCGTCGGCCACGTCCTGGCGCTGGGCGGCGCGGGAATCCTGGGTTGGCTCGCCTGGCGGCACACTCCTTTGCCCGCCGTCGTGACCGCCTGGCGCTCCGACTATGCCACCGGCGTCGGCGAACAACGCAACATTGTCCTGGCCGACGACACCCGCGTCTGGCTCAATACCCGCAGCGCCATCAATGTCGATTTCAACCAGGATCGCCGTCTGTTGACGCTGGCCGATGGCGAAATCCTGGTCGAAACCGGCCACGACACGCAGCGTCGACCGTTCTTCGTCGATACCCGCTATGGCCGCGCGCAGGCCTTGGGCACCCGTTTCACGGTGCGGCAGACGGACGAAGATGTCCTGTTGGCGGTCTATGACGGGCAGGTGGGCATTCAGAACCTTGCCGGCCGCAATGCGCTCGTCCGGGCCGGGGAGCAACGGCGCTACACCGGGGACGATATCTCCGCGGCGGCCCCGGCCGATCCCGCGCGCGAAGCCTGGTCGCGCGGCGTGATCCTGGCGGAGAACCTGTCCCTCGCCGATCTCATCGCGGAACTGGGCCGCTATCACCTCGGGCATGTCGGCGTCGATCCCCGCATCGCCGGCCTGCGCGTCGTCGGCCGCTACCCGGCCAATGACTTGGATCGCACGCTGGCCATGCTCGCCCGTGACCTGCCGATACGCATCCAGCGCACACTGCCATGGTGGGTAACGCTGGCCCCCCGGTGAGCGTACCCCCGAAAAAATTTTCACAGCGCGGTTCGCTTTTCTCCTGTTCGTTCGATCAACAGGGAAAGAGGACTCCGCCGACCTTTGCCGCATTCCTACGGCAATACCGGTCCGTGACGGCCGGCCGACGCCCCATGCCCGTAAACGGTGGACCTCTCCTTGCCCAACTCCATTCCAAGGAAAGCCGTTCCATGCGCCGCCTGCCGCCACTTGCCTACCCCGTATCGTCCCTTGCCCGATTGCCGCGCCCAGCCGCCGTGGCGCGCAAGGCTTTGCTGGGCGCGATCCTGATGACGGGCGCCGGCGTCGGCACGGTCCATGCCCAAGGCGCCGGACCCGCCGCCGCCAGCCCCTCGGTCCGCGCCTACGACGTCCCCGCCGGCCCTCTGGCGGGCGCATTGAGCCGCTATGCCGATCAGGCCAATATTCTTCTCAGCGTGCCGGCAGCTATGACGGCAGGCAAGACCAGTCCCGGGGTACGCGGCACCCATACGGTCGATGGCGGGTTCCGGCAGCTGCTCAACGGCACCGGCCTGGAAGCCGTGCGCCAGGCCGACGGCGGCTACTCGCTGCGGCCCGCGCCCGTATCCGCTGAAACCACCCTGCCCGCCGTGTTGGTGACCGGTTCCGCCACTGCGGCGTATAACGAGCCCTACCCGGGCGGCGAGGTCGCGCGCGGCGCCAAGATCGGCCTGCTCGGCGACAGGGATTTTCTCGATACGCCCTTCAGCGTGACCTCATACACGTCCAAGCTGATCGAAGACCAGCAGGCGCAGAACCTCGGTGACGTACTGCTCAACGACCCCTCGGTGCGCAATACCTACTCGCGCGGCGCGGGCCGGGACGAATTCAATGTCCGGGGCTTCACGCTGTTCAACTATGACGTCGCCTATAACGGCCTCTATGGCATTTCCCCCCGCAACTCCACCTCGCTGATAGGAATCGAGCGCGTCGAGGTGCTGCGCGGTCCGAACGCGCTGCTCAACGGCATGGCGCCGTACGGCTCGGTGGGCGGCTCGATCAACCTGGTGCCCAAGCGCGCCGACGCCGAGCCCTTGAACCGCGTAACGCTGTCCTATCTCGAAAACAGCCAGTTCGGCCTGCAGGCGGATATCGCCCGCCGTTTCGGCGAAGACCAGCGCACCGGCGTGCGCCTGAATGTGCTGCGCAGCGGCGGCGACATGAACATCTCCGGCGCCGGCGAGGACATGGGCGCGATCTCCCTCGGCCTGGACTACCGTGGCAACCGCTTCCGCATCGAAGGCGACATCAACTACCAGAACCGCGTGACCGACGCGCGTAGCGGCCTGCTGTTCCCGCCCCCCTCGGGCGAGGACATCGGCCATGCACCGGACCCGAAGCGCAATTTCTTCCCCGACTGGACCTACTGGAAAGCCAAAGAGTGGACCGGCGACGTGCGCGCCGAGTACGACCTGTCCGACGACTGGACGGTGTACGGCGCCTTGGGCGCGCGCAAGCACGACTTCGAAAGCCTGCAGACCACCTGGCTGATGCTCGACTCGGCGGGCATGATCGGCGCCGTGCCCGCCCGCCTGAACGAAAGGCTGTTGAGCAAGACCGGCGAGGTCGGCATCCGCGGCCGCTTCAATACCGGCCCGATCAAGCACGAACCGGTGCTGTCGGCCAGCTTCCTCGACATCGATTACTCGTCGGCGCGCGTGCGTTCCACCACCACGGTTTTCTCCGACCTGTACGACCCGGCCGATCTGGCCAAACCGAACATCCCCAAGCCCACCGATCTGGGCAAGACCAGCGAAACACGGTTGTACAGCGTTGCGCTGGCCGACACGCTTTCGGCGATGGACGGCGCGGTGCAGCTGACCGGCGGCCTGCGCCAGCAGCGCGTGCAGTCGGTGAACTACAACCCCGCGACCGGCGAACGCGTATCGGACTACGGCAAATCCGCACTCACCCCGGCGTTCGCGCTGACGGTGAGGCCGACCACGCAACTGGCGCTGTACGGCAACTACATCGAGGGTCTGAGCCAGGGCGGCACCGCGCCGGCCGAGGCCGTGAACGCAGGCGAGACCTTCAAGCCCGGCGTCTCGAAGCAATATGAAGTCGGCGCCAAGTACGACTTCGGCACCGTCGCAACCACCTTGAGCGCGTTCCAGATCGAGCAGCCCAGCGCTTACCTGGACCCGGTTACCTTGCGCTACCAGGCATCCGGCAGGCAGCGCAATCGCGGCGTGGAATTCCTGATCCAGGGCGAGCCGGCACGCCACGTCCGGCTCTTGGGCGGCGTGGCCTACACCGCTGGCGTCCTGACCAAGACGGAAGGCGGCGTCAACGACGGCAACGTCGCGCCTGCCGTGCCGCGCTGGCAGTTCAACGCCTCGGCGGAATGGGATACGCCTTTCGCGCAAGGCCTGACCCTGATGGCGCGCGTGCTGCGCACCAGCACCCAGTATGTCGATGCGGCGAACACACAGCAGCTGCCCGCCTGGACCCGCTTCGACGTGGGCGCGCGTTACGCGATGAATATCAACCGTACGCCGGTCACCTTGCGGGCGACGGTGGAGAACGTGTTCAACAAGCACTACTGGCTGTCGGCCGCGCGTGAAGGCCTGACGGTGGCCGCGCCACGCACGCTGCTGCTGTCCGTCACCGCGGAGTTCTGATGCGGCTGCTTGCAGGGAGCGCATCGCCCGCGCGGGCGGTGCGCAGCAAGACCTGGTATCTGGTCCACAAATGGACCAGCCTGGTCTGTACCCTCTTCATGCTGGTGGTCTGCGTCTCCGGCCTGCCCTTGATCTTCCACGACGAAATCGTGGAATGGCTGGACGCTCCGCCGCCCTGGCCCAGCGTCGCGCCGGACCCGTCCGCGCCTGCCCTCGACGGCCTGATCGCGCAGGCTCTCCACCATCATCCGGCGCATCGCATCGTCGAGGTCGAAGTGGCCGCCCGCTCGCCCCGCGTCATCCTGGCGCTGGCCCCTGGCGACCAGGCTCCGTCCGGAACATCCTCGATCCAGCTGCACTACGACGCTCGCAACGGCTTGCTGCAGCAGTCGCTGGACAGCGCCGACGAAGGCCTGGGCACGCGCGCCATGACCATCATGACGCGCTTGCACATCGATCTCTACGCGCTCCTGCCCGGCCAGCTGTTTTTGGGCTTCATGGCCCTGCTCTTCTCGGTGGCGGTGATATCGGGCGCCGTCCTCTATCACCCCTACATGAAGAAAACCCCGTTTGGCACCGTCCGCGCCACGCGCGCCAAGCGCTTGAAGTGGCTGGACCTGCACAATCTCCTGGGAATCGTCACGCTGGTCTGGGCGCTGATGATGGGCGTCACAGGCGCCATCCACGAACTGGCGGTGCCGCTCTTCCGCTACTGGCTGTCCCACGACGTCCAGGCCGCGGTGGCGACGGCCGACGGCCATCCGCCCGCCGGCCCGTCGCAATTGGCCTCGGCGCAACAGGCCTACGCCACCGCGCAAGCTGCTGTCCCCGGCCGCGTGGTGGAGTCCCTGCGTTTCCCGGACGCGGGCCTGGGCCTGCCGCAGCACTACCTGCTGTGGGCCAAGGGTGAAACCCCGCTGGCCGCCCATCTCTTCGACGGTGTCCTGGTGGACGCGCGTACGGGCCAATTGACGGCGGTGCTCGAGATGCCCTGGTACCTGCGCGTACTGCAATTCTCGCGGCCGCTGCACTATGGCGACACCGCCGGCCTGCCGCTGAAGCTGATCTGGGCCGCCTTGGACCTGATCACGATCGTGGTCCTGGGCAGCGGTCTCTACCTGTGGCGCAAGCGTCAGAAGAACTAGCGGGCCGGACGATGCGCGCCATCGGCAGCCGAGGCCGCGCGGACCAGGCATTCCGCCATCTTGCCCCTAACGCTCGCGGCATCGAACGGCAGCCGCCCGATGATGCCGATCTCGCGGTGGAAGGCCGCCTCGTCCAGGGACACCAGGCGCAAGCCCGCCAGATCCAGCCCCAACAAGCGCGGCAGCAGCGCCACCCCCAGGCCGTGCCGCACCAGGTTGGCGATGGCCTCGATCTCGTCGAGTTCCACCGCCTCGTGCACCGTGATGCGTTGCTTTTTCAGGAACAGATCCACCCCCCGTCCGCCGAACGAGGCCCGGTCGTAGCGGATGAACGGCTGGGTGGCCAGCAGCTCGCGCCAAGGAGCCCGCGCCATCGATTCCGGCATCGCCAGCACCATTTCCTCGCGCAGCAGCGGCTGCCAGCCCAATTCTGGCGGCAAGGCGAACGGAGGCCGGATCAGCAGCGCCATATCCACTTCGCCCGCGTCCACCTGCCCCAATAGCGACAGCGACACGCCAGGCACGATCCGCACCCGCACGTCGGGATAGCCCGCCCGGAACTCTCCCAGCGCCTGCGCCAACAGATGCTGCTGCACCGAGGCAATCGCGCCTATGCGCAGCGACCCGCTGACATGTCCTGCGCCGGCCGCGGCCGCCATGCGCTCAGCCATCGCCACCAGTTCCTCGGCCTGCGGCAGCATCTCGCGCCCATGGAGGTTCAGCACGGCCGCGCGGGCGCTGCGGTCGAACAGCGCCACGCCCAGGTATTCCTCCAGGCGCTTGATCTGGGCGCTGACCGCCGACTGGGTCAGCCCCAATTGAGCGCCGGCACCGGTGAAAGTGCCGTCCCGCGCCACAGCCAGAAAGGTTTTGAATTCTTTGATCACAATCAATAATTTCGATGCTAAGACACGAAAAATATCGTTTTTCAATCAAAAAAACAATACTTAAACTAAGCGCTGATGCCAGGCCTGCGCAGTCTTGCGATGGCCTGCAATCTGATTGATCATTTTCTTTTGCCCGACCCGGAGCCTTCCATGACCGCTCAAACCAACCTGCCGCCGTTCCACCTCGCCTTCCCGGTCCGTGACCTGGCCGAAGCCCGCGCCTTCTATGGCGAAAAGCTGGGCTGTCCGGAGGGCCGCAGCTCGCCCGAATGGATCGACTTCAACTTCTACGGCCACCAGATCGTCGCCCACCTGGCGCCCAGCGAATGCGGCCACAAGGCCACCAGCGCCGTGGATTCGCACAATGTGCCGGTGCGCCATTTCGGCGCCGTGCTTTCCATGGAACAATGGGAAGCGATGGCAAAGCGGCTGACCGACGCCGGCACCGAATTCGTCATCGAGCCCTACATCCGCTTCAAGGGTGAAGTGGGCGAACAAGCCACCATGTTCTTCCTGGATCCGTCGGGCAACGCGCTGGAATTCAAGGCGTTCAAGAACATGGATTCCCTGTTCGCCAAGTAATCCGTCTCTACAGGTTTCGTGTCGTTGAACGCAATTTCAGAACCTCCTTCTCCGGCCGAAACCTCCTGGCGCATCCTGCCGCAGGGTGACCGCTGCCTGATCATTTCCTTTGGCGACCAGATCGACGCGGCCGTGGGCCGGACCTGTCTGGCCGCGGCCGGCAAGCTGCGCGACGCGCGGCTTCCCGGCGTGACCGACGTGGTGCCATCGTTCGTCGCGGTGGCGGTGCATTACCGGCCCGGCGCCAGCGGCGGCCCCACGTACTCGCAACTGGCCGAACGCATCGGACAACTGCTGTCCGCAGGTATCGCCGCGGACACCCTGGGCGGACGCGAGATCGACATTCCGGTCTGCTACGGCGGCGAACACGGCCCCGACCTGGCCGAGGTGGCCGAAGCCGCCGGCCTCACCCCTGAAGGCGTCATCCAGCTGCACAGCCAGCCCCGCAGCATGGTCTTCATGCTGGGCTTCGCGCCCGGCCACGCCTACCTGGGCGTGCACGATGAAAAACTGAATATCCCGCGCCGCGCCTCGCCGCGCACCGCCGTGCCTGCTGGCGCGGTTGCAATTGCCAACCGGCAGACCGTGATCTACCCGAACCGGCTTCCCGGCGGCTGGAACATCATCGGCGCCACCCCGCTCACCATGTTCGACCCGGCCCGCGAACCCGCCGCCTTGCTGCAACCCGGCGACTCGGTCCGTTTCGTACCCATCAGCTCCGAGGAATTCGACCGCATCCGGGGAGCCCGGCCATGAGCCTGACCGTGATCAAGCCCGGCATGCTGTCCAGCTTCCAGGACCGCGGCCGCGAGGGCTACCAGCACCAGGGCATCCCGGCTGCCGGCGCCATGGACGAGCGCGCGCACCGCCTGGCCAACGCCCTGGCCGGCAACCAGGACGAA
Source organism: Achromobacter sp. D7-1 (assembly GCF_059760445.1). Lineage (NCBI taxonomy): Bacteria > Pseudomonadati > Pseudomonadota > Betaproteobacteria > Burkholderiales > Alcaligenaceae > Achromobacter > Achromobacter sp. D7-1. The sequence continues at coordinate 48,985 of NZ_JCBAMT010000039.1, forward strand.
CACGCCACGCTGGAAATGACCCTGACGGGTCCGACCCTGCGCTTTGACGCGGCGGCCTGCTTCGCCCTGGCCGGCGCCGACCTCGGCGCCACGCTCAACGGCCAGGACATCCCGGTCCACCGCCCCCTGGTGGCGCGGGCCGGCGACACGCTGGCCTTCGGCGCCAGGCCCGCCGTGGGGGTGCGCGGCTATCTGGCGGTGCACGGCGGCTTTGCGCTGCCGCGCGTCATGGGCAGCGAAAGCACCTACCTGCGCAGCGGCTTCGGCGGCTTCCAGGGGCGCGCGCTGGCCAAGGGCGATCAGGTGCCGCTGCATGCGCCGCTGGCCGCCAGCCGCGATCTGGACGCCTTGCAGGAAGCGCTGTGGAACCAGCGCGTGTATCTGCCGGCTGCGCTGGGCGCCAAGCGCCGCGAGTTCATCCGCTTCCTGCCGGGCATGCACTGGGAGGAATTCTCCGGCGCCACCCGCCAGGCCTTCGGCGGCGGCGCGGAATTCCGCATCAGTCCGCAGTCGGACCGCATGGGCTACCGGCTGCTGGGCCCGGCGCTGTCCATGAGCCAGCCGCGCCAGATGCTGTCGGAAGCGGCCTGCTTCGGCACCGTGCAGGTGCCCTCGGGCGGCGAGGCCATCATCCTCATGGCCGACCGCCAGACCACCGGCGGCTATCCCAAGATCGCGCAGATCGCCACCGTGGACCTGCCGGTCCTGGCGCAGTGCGCGCCCGGCCAGACCTTGCGTTTCCAGCTGATCGAACTGGAAGAAGCGCAGCGCCTGGACGGCGAGCGCGAACGCGCCTTCACGCAATTGCAAGATGCGCTGGCGCCGTTGCGCGCGCTCCTTGCCTAGAAAGGAATTTGCCATGACCACCCGCATCGACATGAACTGCGACATGGGCGAAAGCTATGGCGCCTGGACCATGGGCAACGACGCGGCGGTGCTGCAGTTCGTCAGCTCCGCCAACATCGCCTGTGGCTTCCATGGCGGCGACCCGGCCACCATGCGCAAGACCGTGGCCGCCGCGCTGGCGCGCGGCGTGGCGCTGGGCGCCCATCCCAGCCTGCAGGACCTGGCCGGATTCGGCCGCCGTGTCATCCAGATCAGTCCCGACGAAGCCTACGACATTGTGGTCTACCAGATCGGCGCGCTGGCCGGCGTGGCCGCCTCGCAAGGCACCCGCCTGCACCACGTCAAGGCGCACGGCGCCCTCTACAACATGGCCGCCAAGGACGAAGGCCTGGCGCGCGCGATCTGCCAGGCCGTCAAGGACGTGGACGCCTCGCTGATCCTGTACGGGCTGGCGGGCAGCAAGCTGATCGACGCGGCCCGCGCCATCGGCCTGGCCGCCGCCAATGAGGTCTTTGCCGACCGCTCCTACCAGGACGACGGCTCGCTCACACCGCGCAGCCGTGCGGGCGCGATGATCGAAGACCTGGATCAGGCGGTGGCGCAGGTGGTGCGCATGGTGCGCGAAGGCAAGGTGCGCTCGGTCGACGGCAAGGACGTGCCGGTGCAGGCGGATACGCTCTGCATCCACGGCGACCAGCCGAACGCGCTGATCTTCGCCGACGGCATCCGCAAGGCGCTGGAGCAGGCGGGCATCGAAGTCCGCACACCCCCGAGGGCATAGGCGCGGCCGGCTAGGCGTGGCCGGCATAGGCGCAGCCGGCTCAGGCGCGATCAGCTCAGGCGCGGCCGTAGCGCGGCGCCGGCTCTTCCCCGTCCTGCTGCGCGGCATGGCGATAAGCCTCCAGCACGCCAGGCAGCACATCCGCCAGATAGCTGCGCGTCATGTCGATCGCGCGCTCGACATCGCGAACGGCCAGCGCCTCGATCACGCCGCGGGTGCATACCTGGATCCCGCTGAACGGCATCGCTTGCCTGGCCAGCAGGTAGCGCAGCGGCTCGATCTGTTCGTAAAGCTTGCTGAGCATGCTGGCCAGCGGGGTATTGCCCGTGCTGCGGGCCGCGGCCAGATAGAACTCGCACGCCGCCCCGATCGCCGCTTGCGCATCGCCCGCGGCCAGCGCCGCCGCGATGGCCGCGTCATGGCCGCGTTGCTCGGCCAGCAGCGGCGCCAGATCGTCGACCTCCGCCGCCTGGCGCAGGCAATAGGCTTCCAGCTCAGCACGTAACAGGTACAGATGGCGGATCTGCGCTTCGGTGTAGAGAGTGACGCGGAAGCCCTTGCGCTGGATGTGCGTGACCAGGCCGCTCAATTCCAGCAGGCGCAGCGCTTCGCGGATCGGGCTGCGGCTGGTGCCGAAACGCTGCTCCAGTTCCTGCTCGCGCAGCGGCTGGCCGGGCCGGATGGTGCCGTCCACGATCAATTCACGAATCTGTTCCTGCAGGAAATACGGAATCGTGGCGGGCGCTTTGATGTCCAATCGGCTCCCCTTGTACTGCGCAATGCATGGTATGAGACATTGTGAAGATACTAGAAATCTCTTGAAACATAAATAAGAAAATTGTTGCAGAGCGCCATGCCGCCCCGGCTGTCAGTCCCAGTCGTCCCGATATACAAACTTCGGCATCTGCCAATTGAAGCGCAGGGCCAGCAGGCGCACCGCCAAGCCCGCGGCCAGCGCAATCGGCACCGCGGTATTGGCGGACAGGCCCAGCGCCTGCGAACCCAGGTACAGGCCGCCGGTCACGAAGGACACGCTGGCATAGAGTTCCTTGCGGAACAGCAGCGGCACCTCGTTGCACAGCACGTCGCGCAGCACCCCGCCGGCGCAGCCGGTGATCATGCCGCTGATCAGCACCACGGTGACCGGCAGCTGCATCACCTGCGCCACCTGGCAGCCGATGACCGTGAACGCCACCAGGCCCAGCGCGTCGGCCAGCAGGAACACGCTGCGCAGGCGCCGCATGACCGGCGCGATCAAGGCGGTGATGATCGCCGCGCCCGCCGTCATCCACAGGTATTCCGGGTGGACCACCCAGGTCAGGGGGTAGTGCCCCAGCAGCACATCGCGCAGCGAGCCCCCGCCCAGCGCCGTCACGCAGGCGATGATGCAGACGCCCATCCAGTCCATGTCGCGGCGGCCGGCGGAAAGCGCTGCGGTCATCGCTTCCGCCACGATGGCGACGAGGTACAGCGTGTGCAGCAGGGTGGGCGACAGATCCGGGAACATGGGGCGCGGGAAAGTTGGACTGGCCCCCATTGTATTAAGCCGGCACGCCGCGGCGGCCATTGCCTGCATCCGCGCCATCCCTTACCCTCGACTTTGCGTTGATATCTATCAAGTCCCCATCCGCGAGGCCGCGGGACAATGGGGATATAGCCCGTTAGGGCGGAACGGCTGGAACGCGCGCATGCGGGAGTCGGCGATCTGGCCACAACCGGGAGAGAACGTATGACACAGCAAACTGGCCCCATCCTGTTGGCGACCGACCTGAGCGCGCGCGGCGACCGCGCCCTGGACCGCGCCCTGCAACTGGCCAAGGAACTAGGCACCAAGCTCATCGTCCTGCATGTCATGGAATCCCATGCCACGCCGGCCCGCCTGACCACGCCGGTATGGCGGCGCCTGTCGACGGACCACAAGGCGCTGGCCGAGCGCGAGCTGGCCGAAGACCTGGCGGCGGCCGACGTGCCGACCGAAGTGGTGGTCGTCAGCGGCGATCCGCTGGTCCGCATCATGGAAACCGCCGACAGCTACGGCTGCTCGCTGATCGTCACCGGCACCGCCCGCGATGAAACGCTGGGCCGCCTGCTGTTGGGCACCACGGTCGAAAAGCTGGCCCGCCAGGCGCGCCAACCGGTGCTGGTGGTCAAGACCCGTCCGCGCCGCCCCTACCGCGACGTGCTGGTCGCCACCGACTTCTCCGCCGGTTCGCGCCAGGCCTTGCGCGCCGCGCTGCAACTGGTGCCGAATGCGGATCTGACGCTGTTCCACTCCTATGACATCCCCTTCCAGGGCAAGAAAGCGCCGGAAGATGCCATCACGCGCAGCTTCTATCACGCCGCCGAACAGAGCGCCCAGGAGTTCATCGCCGAAACGCCCGAACTGGCCCAGGTTGCCGCCCCCAAGGTGGTGCTCGAATGCGGCCAGCCGGAAACCGTGCTGTCGGAGTATTCGTTCAATCACCGTTCCGACCTGGTCGTGACCGGCACCCACGGCCGCACCGGCATCCTGCGCACCGCCATCGGCAGCGTGGCCGAACGGCTACTGGAATCCCTGCCCAGCGACGTGCTGATCGTCCGCCTGCTCGGCGAGGAGTAACCCGGTCAGGGCATAAAAAAAACGGCGCCTCGGCGCCGTTTTTTTTGCTTGCGGGGCTCTTGTGCTTGCCCCTACGCTTCCTCGCCCTGCTTTTCCATGGTTTCTATCGTGCCACGCAGCAGATGCAGCAGCACCAGGCCGGGCAGCGCGATGACCACGGTCAGCAGGAAGAAGCCTGGCCAGCCCATCGCCTCGACCAGCGGCGGCGTGAGCGGCCCCGCCAGATAGGTGCGGCCCACGGCGGACAACGCCGACAGCAGCGCGAACTGGGTCGCCGAAAACTGCTGGCGGCACAGCGCCATCAGCAGGCCGACGAAGGACGCCGTGCCGAGTCCGCCGCAGAGGTTCTCGATACCCACGCCCGCGGCCATCAGCCAGAGGTTCTTGGGGCTGACGGCAATCAGCCAGTACGCCAGGTTCGATACCGCCTGCAAAAGGCCGAAGGCCATCAGCGAGCGATACAGCCCCCAGCGCGACATCAGCGATCCGCCTGCCAGCGCGCCGATGATGGTGGCGGCCAGGCCCAGCACCTTGTTCACCGTGCCCACTTCCGTCGGCGTGAAGCCCGCGCCGCGGATCAGGAAGGTGGTGGACAGCGCCCCGGCGAAGGCGTCGCCCAGCTTGTACAGCACGATCAGCAGCAGCACCGCCAGCGCCCCGCGCCGCGTGAAGAACTCGCGCAGCGGCTCGCCCACGGCCTCGCGCAGCGTGCGCGGCGGGCGGGCGACGTGCTCGGGCTCGGGCGCCCAGAACGTCGCCAGCGCGCACAGCAGCATCAGGCCGCCCATCAGCACATAGGTGTTGCCCCAGCCTATCCACTGGTCCGCGAGGATCAGCGCCAGCCCGCCCGACACGATCATGGCCAGCCGGTAGCCCATGACTTTGATGGCTGCGCCAGCGCCGCGCTCATCCTTGCGCAGCACGTCGGTGCAATAGGCGTCGAAAGCGATGTCCTGCGTGGCCGACAGAAAGGCCACCAGCACAGCCAGCAGGGCCAGGGTCTGCAGCGTCGACGACGGCGACAAGGCGCCCATCGCCATGATGGCCACGGCCAGCAGCAACTGGGTCAGCAGCATCCAGCCGCGGCGCCGGCCCAGCAGGGGCGGCGCATAGCGGTCCACCAGCGGGGCCCACAGGAACTTGAGGGTATAGGCGCTGCCCACCAGGGTCAGGAAACCGATTTGCTGCAGCGGCACGTTTTCCACCGTGGCCCAGGCCTGCAAGGTGCCGCTGGTCAGGGCCAACGGCAATCCGCTGGCAAAGCCCAGGACCAGCAAGGGGGCCACGCGGGGGCTGGTGTAGACGTTGGATACAGCGGTAATGACGATCTCCTGAAACGCGCCCGCGCGCCGCTAGCGGCCGCGGGCTTGCGGCATTTTAGGGCCTCTGCGCCAGCGCTGCAGGCAGGATGCGTGTCGGAATGTCAGGGCGACGCGAAACGGTACACCGCCAAGGTGCTGCGCCAGCTGGGCAGCAATTTCACCTCGCGCCCTTCGTTGAAGGTGGCGCGTTCAAGAATGCTCAGGCGCACCTCGCCGGCCAATTGCTCGAAGTCGCGCAGCGTGCACAGGTGGATGTTCGGCGTGTTGTACCACTGGTAGGGCATCTGGCCCGTCACCGGCATGCGGCCGCGCAGGATGGCCCAGCCGTGCGGCCAGTAGCCGAAGTTGGGGAACGACACCACGCCGAAGCGCGCCACCCGCGCCATTTCGCGCAGGATGTGCTCGGTGCGGTGCATGGACTGCAGGGTCTGCGACAACACCACGGTGTCGAACTGCTTGTCGTCGAACAGCGCCAGCCCGTCTTCCAGGTTCTGCTGGATCACTTCGACGCCGCGCCGCACGCAGGCGATGACGCAGTTGTCGTCCAGTTCCACGCCGGCGCCCCGCACCTGGCGGTGATCGCGCAGATGCGCCAGCAGCGCGCCGTCGCCGCAGCCCAGGTCCAGGACACGGCTGCCGGGCTCGATCCAGCTGGCGATGCGCGCCAGGTCGGGCCGCAGGACGTTGAGCGCGGGGCGGGGAGTCACGGGCGTCATGCGGCGCGTCCTTCGGTCTGGGCGGCATCGCCGAGGCCGAGCTCGCGCGCGATGCGTTCGTAATAGCCGCGAACCACGGCATGGTAGCGCGCGTCTTCCAGCAGGAAGGCGTCATGGCCATGCGGCGCGTCGATCTCGGCGTAGGTCACCGGACTGGCGTTCTTCAGCAGCGCGCGCACGATTTCGCGCGAGCGTTCCGGCGGAAAGCGCCAGTCGGTCGAAAACGACACCAGCAGGAAATCGGCCTTGGCCGGCGCCAGTGCGCGGGCCAGGTCGCCGCCGGTGGTGCGCGCGGGATCGAAATAGTCCAGCGCGCGCGTGATCAGCAGATAGGTATTGGCGTCGAAATAGCGGGTGAACTTCTCGCCCTGGTAGCGCAGGTACGACTCCACCTCGAACTCGACGTCGTAGCCGTAGTGGTAGGCGCCATTCTCGGCCGGGGCGCGCTGGGCGCGGCCGAATTTCTCGGCCATGTCGTCGTCGGACAGATAGGTGATGTGGCCGATCATGCGCGCCACCGACAGGCCACGGCGCGGCACCGTGTCTTGCGCGTAGTAATCGCCGCCGTGGAAATCCGGATCGGTGATGATGGCGCGGCGCGCCACCTCGTTAAAGCCGATGTTCTGCGCCGACAGGCGCGGCGTGCTGGCGATGACCACGCAATTGGCCACGCGGTCCGGCAGCGTGATGGCCCAGCTGAGCGCCTGCATGCCGCCCAGCGATCCGCCCATCACCGCCGCGAAACGGTCGACGCCGAAATGGTCGGCAACCCTGGCCTGCGCCCGCACCCAGTCCTCCACGGTCAGCACCGGGAAGGCGGCGCCCCAGGGCTTGCCGCTTTCCGGGTTGATGCTGGCCGGGCCGGTAGAGCCGAAGCAGGAGCCCAGGTTATTGACCCCGATCACGAAGTAGATGTTGGTGTCCACCGGCTTGCCGGGACCCACCATGTTGTCCCACCAGCCCACATCGCTGGGGTTGTCGGCCGCCTGGCCGGCTACGTGGTGCGAGGCGTTCAACGCATGGCAGATCAGGACCGCGTTGCTGCGCTGGGCGTTGAGCGTGCCATAGGTCTCGACCGCCAGTTCGTAGGCGGCCAGCGACTGGCCGCTCTGCAAAGGCAGCGGCTCATCGAAACGGATGAAGGTGGGAGCGACGAGGCCGACCGAACCGGGATCAACGGCATCGGAAGTCGTGACGGGTGCGGGTATGAACCCGCTGGCCGAATCACCGGCCAAATTCTGGGCAGGAGTGGTCATACGGACCTCTTTAGCTGGATTTATTGGAAGGCGCCCGCAAGCGGATCAGGCAAATCGGCGCCGAAAAATTTGGTACTGCGGCAGGAATTCTAGCACTGCTCAAGCGCGCCGCAATGGCGGGCGGCATCGCCGGTCAGCCGGCCGCATGCGCCGGACCTTCAGGCGCCAGCCTCCCAGGGCTCCTGGCCCAGGTACTCATAGCGCTCGGTGTTGACCCGCGATATGCGCCATTCCACCGCCTGCCGCTTGTAGGAAAACGCCACGCGGCGGATCTCCAGCAGAGGGCTGCCTTCGGCCACGCCCAGCGCCCGCGCCTGCGCGCGTTCGGCCACGCAGGTGCGCAGCCGCTCGTCGGTCGCAATCACATTCACGCCGAAGACGTCCTGGTACAGCGCGTAAAGCGTGCTGGCGCGGTCGCGCAGGTGCTCCTCGGCCATGCCCGGAAAGCATGACTCCGGCAGGCAGATCTCGTCCATCATCACCACGTCGCCATTGAGCGACAGCACATTGAGGAATTCGAACACCATGGCGCCGGCCGCCAGGTTCAGCTTCTCGCGCGCGATGGCCGACGCGCGCACTCGGCGAAAGCGCAGCAGCTCGGTCGCGGGATAGGACTTGTCGCCATCCTGGCGCACGATGCGGAAGAACTTGAAGAAATGGTGATTGCGCGTATGCACGGCCACGTAGGTGCCGCGGCCTTGATGGCGCACCAGGATGTTCTCGGCCGCCAATTCGTCGATGGCCTTGCGCAAGGTGCCGATGGATACGCCGAAGCGTTCCGCCAGCAGCTTCTCGGGCGGGATCGCCTCGCCCTGCTTCCATTCGCCCTGCGCCAGCGCGGCCAGCACGGCCTGCTTGACCTGCGCGTACAAGGGACTGCCCAAAGGCACAGTCGAGGACAGGCTGGTATTCATGGGTGCATCGCATCAATCAGGAGCCCACAGTGTAGCGGCGGGGACGGAACCTGCTCAAGTCATACAATTCATATATATGATTTAGTTGACATGAGCGAAGCCGGGTCCTAAGATTTCCTGGCCGTAGTGATCCGCGCCCTGCGCTCCCAGCCCAAAAGAGGAAGACAAATGATTCACGCCGTATTGCACGATGCCAAGGACACGGTGGCGGTCGCCGTGGTGGAAGGAGTCACCGCCGGAACGGAACTCAACGCCTGGATCATGGATGAAGACAAGATCATCCACGTGCGCGCCTCGCAGGACATTCCCATCGGCCACAAGGTGGCGATGAAGGACATGGCCGTGGGCGACACCGTCTTCAAGTACGGCGTCGACATCGGCCGCGTGGTGGAGCCCATCCAGGCCGGCCAGCACGCCCATGTGCACAACATCAAGACCAAGCGCTGGTAAGCCCTCCACCCCGCACAGGAATCCACCATGTCCATCATCAACGCTTCGACCACCTTCCAGGGCTACCGCCGCGACAACGGCCGCGTCGGCGTCCGCAACCACGTCATCGTCCTGCCTGTGGACGACATCTCCAACGCCGCGGCCGAAGCCGTGGCCAACAACATCAAGGGCACGCTGGCCCTGCCTCACCCCTATGGCCGGCTGCAGTTCGGCGAGGACCTGGAACTGCATTTCCGCACCCTGATCGGCACCGGCTGCAATCCCAACGTCGCGGCGGTGGTGGTGATCGGCATCGAGGAAGGCTGGACCAAGCGCGTGGTGGACGGCATCGCCGCCACCGGCAAGCCGGTCATGGGCTTCAGCATCGAACTGCACGGCGACCATGACACCATCATGCGCGCCTCGCGCTGCGCCAAGGAATTCGTGCACTACGCCACGGCCCTGACGCGCAGCGAGTGCCCCATCGCCGACCTGTGGGTGTCGACCAAATGCGGCGAGTCCGACACTACCTCCGGCTGTGGCGCCAACCCCACCGTGGGCAACGCCTTCGACAAGCTCTACGGGCTGGGCTCCACACTGGTCTTCGGCGAAACCTCGGAGCTGACCGGCGGCGAACACATCGTGGCTGAGCGCTGCGCCAACGACGCGGTGCGCGAACGCTTCATGTTCATGTTCAACCGCTACCAGGCCATGATCGACCGCTGGAAGACCAGCGACCTGTCGGAATCCCAGCCCACCAAGGGCAATATCGCGGGCGGGCTGACCACCATCGAGGAAAAGGCCCTGGGCAATATCCAGAAGATCGGCAAGCAATGCCGCGTGGACGGCGTGATCGACAAGGCCGAGATCCCCGACGGCCCCGGCCTGTGGTTCATGGACTCGTCCTCCGCCGCCGCCGAAATGGTGACCCTGTGCGCGGCCTCGGGCTACGCGGTGCATTTCTTCCCCACCGGCCAGGGCAACGTCATCGGCAACCCCATCCTGCCGGTCATCAAGATCTGCGCCAATCCGCGCACGGTGCGCACCATGTCCGAGCACATAGACGTGGACACCAGCGGCCTGCTGCAACGCGAAATCGACCTGAACCAGGCCGGCGACAAGTTGCTGGAATGCATGCTGGCCACCGCCAACGGCCGCTGGACCGCGGCCGAAGCGCTGGGCCACCGTGAGTTCGTCCTGACCCGCATCTTCGAAAGCGCCTGATCGCGCCTGTCGTCCCTGGCAACGGCGCGTC
>NZ_JCBAMT010000040.1:0-59064 GCF_059760445.1 Achromobacter sp. D7-1
GTCATGGCGGGCGGGTTTTGTGTAACTAGCCAAACGGCATGATGCATGCCGCATTAGTCTTTCTCAGGTTGAGTGTTGTGCCCCGACTGTATGTTTCCTTGGCCACATGGCTGGTGTTGTTGGTTCCTGCGCTGGCCTTGACCAGCTCCGTTGGGGGGCCGGCCATTGTCTATCTAAGCGGCTTGATTGCGTTGATTGCGCTGGCCGTCAATGCGATCAAGCGCTACGAACCGATGGATTTCCAAGCCATGTGGCCCATGTCACTGGCGTTGTTGCTGCCGTTGTTTTGCCTAATTGTCACTTCCGTCGTACGAGGCGTCTGGAGTGATTCCGAATTGGAAAAGTTGCTGCGGTTTGCTCTGGCGGTGCCGGTGCTTTGGCTATTGCTCAGAGCGCCGCAACAGTGGCTGAAGCAGATCCAGTGGAGCATTCTGGCAGGCGCGCTGGCGGGGGCGGGAATTCTGATCGTCGCCATGACGCTCTGGGATCGAGGCGCCGTGGCCGATATCGGCGGCCGTTACAACGCCGTCGCCTTCGCCAACATGACCCTGCTGTTCGGCTCGATGTCCTTGTTGTCGATTGGTTGGGGCGCCACGACGCGCTGGCCGCGCGCGGAAAATGGGCTCAAGGTGCTGGCTTTCGCTTTGAGTGTATGGGCTACCTGGTTGTCGCAAACCCGTAGTAGTTGGATGCTGCTTCCCATCCTGGCGGTGGTGTTTCTACTGGGTCTCCGCGGCTGGAGCCGTCGCCACAAGGCATATTGCGCACTGGCGCTCAGCGTGGCTCTGGTTGTCAGTGCGGTTGGCATTTGGAACTTCAGCAGTCGCATGAAAGAGGTCGTGACCGATTTGCAAAGCTTCTCCACATCGGGCGATCGAGACACCTCGTTCGGCATCCGTCTCCAGCTGTGGCATGCGTCGATCCTCATGTTCCAGAAAAGCCCGATCGTCGGCGTGGGTCCGAGCAATTTCCGTGGCGAACTACTCGAATTGGAAAAGCAAGGCGTGGTGTCGCATGAGGTCGTCGACGGCTATGGCGAACCCCACAACGATCTGCTCGCCGCTTTGTCGGGATATGGATTGCTGGGCCTGTTGAGCATTCTGACGCTGTATCTCCTGCCGGCTTACATATTCCTCTGTAGGCTGGCCAGCGACGATCGCGTGATACGCGTAGGTGCCCAGTTGGGCCTGTTGTTCTGTCTGGGTTACTGCGCTTTTAGCCTGACTGAAATGATGTTCCGCAACATGCGCAGCGTGCCCACATATTCCTTGATTGTTGTGGCGCTGATAGCGCTCACCACGCCACGCGCCGAGAGCGCCAGGCGGGCGGCCTAGGACAGGGCGGTAAGGACGGCGGAGCAAATCGCCACCAAAAAACGCAAGGCAAGCGCGCCTTGCGTTTTTTTTATGGACCTTGCGCCAGATCAAACGTCCCGTGTGGACTTGGCGAAAACCCCTGCCCTGTCCCTTATTCTGACGAAACAATACATGAATCGTCACATTCTGCCTTGATTGGTTTCATGGTGGGATGAACAAGGATAAGAGGACTATGAAAAATTCCAGCTTGCGCAGGGAGCTGCTGTGGTTCGTGTTCGCGATCGGCGTGGCCGTACTGGCCCTGGGCGCCTGGGACGCCTGGGAGCGCCGCGCCGAGATGGTGGCCGAGCGCAAGACCGAATTGCGCCACGTCCTCGATCTGGCATCCAGCATCGTGCGCAACGGCAAGCAAAGCGTGCGCGAGGGCATGCCTCTGGATGAGGCCAAGCGCAATGTGACGCGACGGCTGGCGCAACTGCGCTATGGCGAGGACGGTTACGTGGGCGCCTTCGGCGACGGCTACGACCTGCTGGTGCACCCCGATCCCAAGCTGGTCGGTACCAATGTCCGGTCCGTCAAGGACAGCGCAGGGCAGCCGATCTTCGAAAACCTCTACGCCCAGGGCAAGGCCGGCGGCGGCTATACGCGCTACCAATTCCCGCGGCCGGGAACGGAACAGGCGCTGCCCAAGATCAGTTACGCCGCCTACGACGCCGACTGGGGCTGGCTGTTGTTCACAGGCCTGTACGTGGATGACGTCGATCAGGCGTTCTATGCCACCTTGTGGCGGCAGGGCGGCGTGACGCTTGGCCTCCTGGTGCTGCTGTTGGCGGCGGCGTTGCGCTTTTTCCGCTCGCACGTCCTCGGTCCGCTGGACCAGGCCGTCGCGGTATGCGAACGCGTGGCCAATGGCGATCTGTCCGGCAGCGTGCCGCGCAACCAGCGCGGCGAGATCGGCCGCCTGTTCGACGCCCTGGCGCGGATGCAGGAACGCCTGGACGGGGCGGTGCGCAGCATCGTGCATTCCACCACCTCGATCGCCGCGGCCTCGCGGCAGATCGCGGCGGGCAGCATGGACCTGTCGGACCGTACCGAGAAACAGGCCGCCGCGTTGGAGCAGACCGCCGCCAGCGTGGAGCAAATCACCGCCACCGCGCAGCAGAGCGCGCAACACGTGCGCGAGGTCAGCGCGCTGGCCGGCCAGGCAGCGCAACTGGCCCGGCAGGGCAGCGATGAAACGCAGCATGCCATCGACGCCATGCGCGAGATTTCACATAGCTCGCAGCGCATCGACGAGATCATCCGGCTGATTGACGAGATCGCGTTCCAGACCAACATCCTGGCGCTGAACGCCGCCGTGGAAGCCGCAAGGGCCGGAGAGCAGGGCCGGGGCTTCGCGGTGGTGGCGGGCGAGGTGCGCGCGCTGGCCCAGCGCTCGGCCACCGCCGCCAAGGAAATCAAGACGCTGATCGAAGCGTCGGCGGATTCGGTGGCGCGTGGCAGCCAGCGCGTGGAGCAGGCCAGCGCGACGATGGGCAACGTGCTGGAGTCGGCCGCCACCAGCGCGCCGCTGATGGGTGAGATCGCCACGGCCTCGGCCGAGCAGAGCGTGGGTATCGAGCAGATCAACCAGGCCGTGACGCATCTGGACGGCGTGACGCAGCAGAACGCCGCGCTGGTGGAAGAGTTCGCCGCGTCGGCTGCCGCCCTGCGCGACCAGGCGGGAGAACTGGCGAACGCGGTGTCCGTCTTCAGGCTGTCTGCAGCCGGCTAGGCGAGCCCTGCACCGCGCTCATGGCCCGTTGCAGGCGTTGTCCAAGCTCGCGGCTGGCGCTGGTCATGGGCATGCGCAGCTCGTCGGCGATCAGCCCCTGCAGGGCCAGGGCGCGTTTGATCGGCGCGGGATTGGGTTCGGCAAACAGCAGTCGGATCAGGCCGCGCAGCGGCTCGAACAGTTCGCGCGCGGCTTCCGCGTGGCCGTCGCGGGCCAGCTGCATGACCTCGACATAGCGCTCGGGATAGATATGCGCGGCGGCCGGGATGGCGCCGCGGCCGCCGGCCAGGAAGTGGTCCAGCAGCGCGATGTCTTCGCCGCATAGCGGGGCCAGTGCGCTGCGCCGGTTCAGCGCCGACAGCACCGAGGGATTGCATTCCTTGACGGCGCTGAAGTTGGGCAGCGCGGCCAGCGCCTCCATGGTTTCGACCGTCATCGTCACCCCGGCGCGCTTGGGGATGTTGTACAGAATGATGGGCCGTTCCGTGGCCCAGGCGATCTGACGATAGTGCCACAGTATGCCGGCCTGCGACGGTCCCAGGTAGTAGGGCGGCGGCACCAGATACCCGGCCGGCCGATACTTGTCCAGGCGCCGGATCGCGGTTGCCACGCCGCGCGTGTCGACGCCGCCCGCGCCGAACACTAGCGGCAAGGCGTGCGGATCGCTGGATATGGCTTCTATCATGTCGATCTTTTCCGGCATGCTGAGCAGATTGCCTTCGCCGGTGGATCCGAACAGCACCAGGCCGGCGATGCCCGCGTTGCGGTAGTAGCGGGCCAGCGCCTGGGCGGCGTCCAGGTCCACATAGCCGCCGCGCATCGGCGTGACCATGGGTAGCCAGATGCCCTCGAATGCGGTCTTGCGTGGCATGTCCATGGCTTATTGCACCGTCATCGCAGGGGCCGGACGCACCGCGCCGAACTCGGCGCGAGGCAGGCCGGACATCACTGCGTGCATCAAGGCATCCAGCTGTCCGCGTTCGCATTGCAGCTGCAGCACGCTTTGCGCATGGGCGTGATCCACCGACAGTACGTAGACGCCGATGCGATCGCCCAGCGCGCGGTGCAGCGCCAGCCGCACGTTCAGCGCGTCCAGCGTGTCTATCCTGATGGTCAGCGCGACCAGGTCGGCACGGGTTTGCGCGCGCTGCGCGGCCAGGATGCCGGGCATGGGGGAAGGGCGGGCTTGCAGTCGGGGGATCATGGCGGGGGAGCGGGGCGGAGACGCCGCTTGCGGCATTCCGGGGATCCGGTTGGTTGATGACGGTTCCACTATAGGAAGCGCGCCATAAATCCCGCCGATAAAAGCGGACGCGGCGCGTAAAAAACGCGTCAACGCCCGGTTGCGGTCAGAAAGTCTTGGTCAGTGACAGCAGGCCCGTCGCTCGACCCATGTCGCGGCCGCGGGTATTGGTGTAGACGGCGCGGTCGGCATTGGTGTCCAGATAGGCCAGCGATACCGACAGGCCTTGGCCGAAGTCCTTCGTCAGCCCCAGCTTCCAGTCCGTGTAGTTGGCGTGGCCGACGTTGCGCACCAGTTGCCGGCCGAGGTGGGCGTTGAGCGTCAGGCCCCACACGCCCGTATCGAAGTTGCCGGACAGGTCGAAGTACTGGCTGTGCTTGCTGTCCGCGAAACCGAACAGATTGGTCATGGCGATGGAGTACTTGAACATCAGCGGTCCATAGCCGATGCCAGCGTACAGCTCGGTGGTGTCAGGGCTGGTGTAGCCCGACGGATAGTCGCCGGGGTAGTAGTACTGCAGGACGCCCAGGTCTACCGGTACGTCCTGCGCGAGGTTGCCCTTGTAGCCGCCGTAGAAGTCCATTTCGACGGGGGCGGAGACTTCGCTGTTGCTGTCGTTGAGCCAGCTGATGCTGGAGTTCCAGTTGCCCAGGTAGAAACCGCTGGAATGAACCAGATCGAATCCGCCCTGGATGGCCGGCTTGTTATTGCTTTGCATCAGGCCGCGGTAGCGGTACTGGCTGGCCAACGTGAGATTGGCCGTCAGGGTGAAATCGGAAGCAGACGGCGCTGAATCCGTGGGCGCGTCGGCGGCCAGCGCGTTGCCGGCATGAGCGGCGGACAGGGTCAGCAGCGCGAACGCGGCCAGGGTGTGGCGGGGCATGGGAGGGCTCCTGGTGTTGGATGGGATCGCAACAATAGGAGGAACGGCATAAAGGCCGAGACAAGACTTGCGGGCTGCGCGTAAACGCGGCGTCAATGCGCGTCCGCGGCGCGCGGCTCAGCCCGCGAAGCGATAGCCCACGCCGATCTCGGTCAGCAGGTAGACGGGTTGGGCCGGGTCGGCTTCCAGCTTCTGGCGCAAATGGCCCATGTAGATGCGCAGGTAGTGGTTGCTCTCGACGTGCGACGGCCCCCACACTTCGCGCAGCAGTTCGCGGTGCGTCATGACCTTGCCGCGATGCGCCAGCAGCGCCGCCAGCAGCCGGTACTCCATCGCGGTCAGGTGCACGTGCTGGCCGCCGCGCTCGACCACGCGCCTGGCGAAGTCCACGCGCACGTCGCCGAAGCTGATTTCGGATGCGTTGCCGGCGCCGCCCCTGGCGTGCCGCCGCAGCAGCACGCGCAGGCGCGCCAGCAATTCGCTGACGCCGAAAGGCTTGGTCAGGTAATCGTCCGCCCCTGCATCCAGCGCGGCGACCTTGTCGGCCTCGGCGCTGCGCGCGGACAGCACCAGCACCGGTACTTCGGTCCAGCCGCGCAGCTCGCGGATCAGGGTCATGCCGTCCTCGTCCGGCAGGCCCAGGTCCAGCACCACCGCGTCGGGCTGTCGGGTGCCGGCCTCGATCAAGCCGCGCTTGACGGTATCGGCCTCGTGCACGGCGCAGCCCTCGCTTTCCAGGGCCTGGCGCACGAAGCGCCGGATGTTGGCGTCGTCTTCAATGATCAGGACGGTAGGCTGGTAATCGAACATGCGTGGCGGCGTTCAAGGGGTTTCGGATTGGATCGGGGGCGGCGTACCCAGGGGTAGAGTGAAGACGAACTGCGCGCCGGATTCCTGGCCAGGCGCATGCTCGACCCAGATTTTCCCATGGTGGGCGGCGATGATGGCTTCGCATACGGCCAGGCCCAGGCCGACGCCTGGCGTGGCGGACTCGCGATCGCCGCGCGTGAATTTCTCGAAGATACGGCGTTCCGCGCCCGGCGGTACGCCCGGTCCGTTGTCGCTGACGGCCACTCGCAGTTCGCCTTCGTGCACGTCCGCATGCACGCGCAGGGTGCTGCCGGCGGGCGTGTACTTGGCCGCGTTCTCCAGCAGATTGCACAGCACGCGCTCGATCAGCACGCCGTCGCATTCCACCAGTGGCAGCTGCGACAGGCTGTCCACGGCGACGCGGTGCGCGGCCAGCGGTTCGCGCATGGCGGCAAGCGAGGCGCCGACCAGCTCTTCGATGGATTGCCATTCCAGGCGCAGCGGCGTGTCGCGGTTCTGCAGCCGCGCCATATCCAGCAGGTTGACGACCAGCGCGTGCATGCGCTGGGCCTGGTCGCGCATGGCGCGGATGGTGTCGTGGATGCCGGGCGGCAACGCCGCCTGCTGGCGCATCAGCGTGTCCGTCATGCCGACCAGGCTGGTCAGCGGGGTGCGCAGATCGTGCGATACCGCCGCCAGCAGCGAGTTGCGCAGCTTCTCGGATTCCATGCTGACCAGCGCCTGCTGCGCCACTTCCACGTAGTGCAGCCGCTCCAGCGCGATGGCGATGAGGGTGGCGTAGGCTTCGATCTGGCGGCGCGAGTCGGGATTCGAGAACAGGCTGCGGCGCGGGGCCGCCAGCGCCAGCACGCCGCGCGTGCGCATGGGCGCTTTCAGCGGCAGGTACAGCAGCTCGCTGTTGGACAGGGTGGCGGTGCCTGCGCCCGCAGGCTGCCCGTGGTCGTAGACCCATTGGGCCAGCGCCGATTCCAGCGGCGGCATGTCGTCCGCGGCGGGAGACGCCAGCTTCAGCCTGTCGTCCATGCCCAGGATGTACAGCGCGCAGCGCGAGCCGAAGGTGGCATGCACGAAGGCCCCGGCCAGAGTGACGATCTGCTCAGGCAGCAGCGCGGACGACAGTTCGCGCGCGAATTCGTAGAGGCTGCGCGCATCGGCTTCGCGCTTGACCGAGGCTTGCGCCTGCAGCCGCAGGCCGGCTGTGAGCTGGCCGATCAGCAGGCCCACGGACAGCAGCACGCCGAAGGTCAGCAGGTACTGCACGTCCGACACGGCGAACGACGCCAGCGGCTGCACGAAGAAGAAATCGAACAGCCCGACGCTGATGACCGAGGCTAGCGCGGCTGGCCCGCGCCCGTGGCGCAGCGCCACGGCCACCACCGCCAGCAGGAACAGCATGACGATATTGGTCTGGTGCAGGGCCGGGAAGGCCAGCGCGGACAGCGCCGTGGCGGCGGCGCAGTAGCACAGCGCCCAGGCATAGCCCGCCAGCGGCCGCGGATTGCGCTCGTCGGCGCCCAGGCGCGCCCGCTGGCCCAGCGTGAGCGGGTCGCGTCCGGGCGCTGCGGCGGCGGGCAGGGGCGGCGCGCCCAGGCGGATGATGTCGATCTCTGGGCAGCCCGCGGCCAGCATGTCGGCGAAGCTGTGGCGGCGCCACAGCCAGCCCGGTGAGATGGCTGCGGTCAGCACCGCGGACAGCGACAGGCGCAGGCGCTGCAGGCCGCTGGCGCGGGTCCGGCCGATGATGGCCTTGGTAATGTTGTGGCGGCGCACGTAGCGCACCACGGCGTCGACCATGTCGCCGCCGGCCAGGGTTTCGCTGCGCGCGCCCAGCGCATCGGCCAGGGCCAGGCTGCGCTGGATGCGTTCCTGTTCGGCCTGGGGCGGCGGCGCCGCGCGCGGCGTGTCGATGGTGACCACGTGCAGATCGCATTCCAGCTGCTGGCTCAGGCGGTGCGCGCTGCGGATGACGTATTCGGCGTCCACGTCCGGGCCGATGCAGGCGACCACGGCCTCGCGCGTGCGCCACACAGGCTCGATGGCGCGGTCGCGGCGATAGGCCTGGACGTCGTCGTCGACATGGTCGGCGGTGCGGCGCAGCGCCAGCTCGCGCAGCGCGATCAGGTTGCCCTTGCGGAAGAAATTGCGGGTGGCGTGGCGGGCCTGCTCGGGCAGGTAGACCTTGCCTTCTTTCAAGCGGCGCAGCAATTCGTCGGCCGACAGATCCACCAGGATGACTTCGTCGGCCGCGTCGAAGACCTCGTCGGGTACGGTCTCCCAGACGCGCACGCCAGTGATGCTGCCTACCGCTTCGTTCAGGCTGTCCAGATGCTGCACGTTCAGCGTGGTCCAGACGTCGATGCCGGCGGTCAGCAGTTCCTGGATATCCTGCCAGCGCTTGGCGTGACGCGAGCCGGGCGCGTTCGAGTGGGCCAGCTCGTCCACCAGCACCAGGTCCGGGTGGCGGGCCAGCGCGCCGTCCAGGTCGAATTCCTTCAGCACGTGGCTGCGGTACGGCACGTCCTGCAGCGGCAAGACGGGCAGGCCCTCCAGCAGTGTGGCGGTTTCGCGCCGGCCGTGGGTTTCGACGATGCCGGCCAGCACCTCGATGCCCTGGGCGGCCTGCGCGCGGGCCGCCACCAGCATGGCGTAGGTCTTGCCCACGCCGGCTGAAGACCCGAAGTAGACGCGCAGCTTGCCGCGCACCGCCTGGCGCGCGGCGTCGTCCAGGGTCTTCAAGAGCGCGTCGGGATCGGGACGCTCGCCAGCGATATCAGCCATGAACGCGCAATAGGTGGGAGGGAACGGCTGGCAATACTATACGCCGCGGCATCAGCGCGCCGGACGCAGTTGGTCCAGCGCCAGGTTCAGCGTCAGGACGTTGACCGCGGCGTCGCCCAGCACGCCTAACCAGGGCTTTTCGGTATGGGCCTGGATCAGGGCGTCGACCTGCGCACGCGGCAGGTTGCGGGCGCGCGCGACGCGCTCCGCCTGGTAGGCCGCGGCAGCCGGACTGATGTGCGGATCCAGCCCGCTGCCGGAGGCGGTGACCAGGTCCACCGGCACGGGCACGGGGTTGGCCGGATCGGCCGCCTTCAGCGCGGCGATGCGGGCCTGGATGGCGTCGGCCAGCGCCGGATTGCGCGGCCCCAGGTTCGAACCGCCGGAGCCGGCGCCGTTGTATGGCATGGGCGCAGTGGCGGACGGACGGCCCCAGAAGTAGCCAGGCGAGCTGAACGACTGGCCGATCAGTTCCGAGCCCACGACGCGTTCGCCCTGCTTGATCAGCGAGCCGGCCGCTTCGTGGGGGAACACGGCGGCGGCGATGCCCGTGGTCAGGAAGGGGTAGGCCAGGCCGGTCACCAGCGACAGCGCGGCGAAGACGACCAGCGCCGGGCGCAGGATGCCGCCTTGGCGCGGCAGGGTAGTGGAATTTTTCATGATGAGTTCCTTGCAGTGTGGGGCTCAGGCCCAGCCCAGGGCGGCCAGCACCATGTCGACCAGCTTGATGCCGGCAAACGGCACCAGCAGGCCGCCCAGGCCATAGATCAGCAGATTGCGACGCAACAGCACGGCCGCGCCCAGCGCCCGGTAGCGCACGCCCTTGAGCGCCAGCGGGATCAGCACCACGATGATCAGCGCGTTGAAGATCACGGCCGACAGGATGGCCGAGGCCGGTGTGGCCAGGCCCATGATGTTGAGCACGTTGAGCTGCGGATAGACGGTGGCGAAGGCGGCCGGAATGATGGCGAAGTACTTGGCCACGTCGTTGGCCACGCTGAAGGTCGTCAGCGCGCCGCGGGTCATCAGCATCTGCTTGCCGATTTCGACGATCTCGATCAGCTTGGTGGGGTTGGAATCCAGGTCCACCATATTGCCTGCCTCCTTGGCGGCCTGGGTGCCCGAGTTCATCGCCACCGCGACGTCGGCTTGCGCCAGCGCGGGCGCATCGTTGGTGCCGTCGCCCGTCATGGCAACCAGCCGGCCTTCGGCCTGATAGGCGCGGATCAGCTTGAGCTTGGCCTCGGGCGTGGCTTCGGCCAGGAAATCGTCCACCCCGGCTTCGGCGGCGATGGAAGCGGCCGTGAGCTTGTTGTCGCCCGTGATCATCACGGTCTTGATGCCCATGCGGCGCAGTTCCGCGAAGCGCGACTGGATGTCCGGCTTGACGATGTCTTTCAGCTCGACCACGCCGAGCGCGCGGTTGCCGTCGCTGACCATCAGCGGCGTGCTGCCGCGGCGCGCCACGTCTTCGGCCAGGCGCAGGGCCTGCTCCGGCACCGTCGCGTCCTGCGCGGCCAGCCAGGCCTGCACGGCGTCGACCGCGCCCTTGCGGATCATGCGGCCGTTCAGGTTCACGCCGCTCATGCGCGACTGCGCGGTGAAGGGCACGAACTCGGCGTGCGCCATGGCCGGAGCCGGGGCGTGGATGGACTTGTCGGCAAGTGCGACGATGCTGCGGCCTTCCGGCGTTTCGTCGGCCAGCGAGGCCAGGCGTGCGGCATCGGCCAGTTCGCGCGCGGACACGCCGGGCGCCGGCAGGAAGGTCGAAGCCTGGCGGTTGCCGAAGGTGATGGTGCCGGTCTTGTCGAGCAACAGCACGTCCACGTCGCCCGCGGCTTCGACCGCGCGGCCCGAGGTGGCGATGACGTTGGCGCCCATCATGCGGCTCATGCCCGCCACGCCGATGGCCGACAGCAGGCCGCCGATGGTGGTGGGAATCAGGCAGACCAGCAACGCGACCAGCACCGTCACCGTGACGGCGGAGCCGCCGCCGGCGGCGTTGACCGCGTAGATCGAGAACGGCATCAGGGTCACGACCACCAGCAGGAACACCACGGTCAGGCCGACCAGCAGGATGGTGAGGGCCAGTTCGTTCGGCGTCTTCTGGCGCTTGGCACCTTCGACCATGGAAATCATGCGATCCAGGAAGCTCTCGCCCGGATCGGCGGCGATACGCACGAAGATCCAGTCCGACAGCACGCGGGTGCCGCCAGTGACCGACGAGAAGTCGCCGCCGGATTCGCGGATCACGGGCGCGGATTCGCCGGTGATGGCGCTTTCATCCACCGATGCCACGCCGGCGATGACCTGACCGTCGCCGGGGATGGTTTCGCCCGCTTCGACCAGCACCACGTCGCCCCGGCGCAGCAGGCCCGAAGGCTGGCTGACGGTTCGGCTACGCCACTCGCCCGGCTGCGCCGTGCTGGCGTCGACGTCGCGAAAGCCCTTGAGCAGGCGGGCATCGATGGTGGTGCGCAAGCCACGCAGCGTTGCCGCCTGTTGCTTGCCGCGGCCTTCGGCCAGGGCTTCGGCGAAGTTCGCGAACAGCACCGTGAACCACAGCCACACGCTGATCGCCAGGATGAACCCGGCGGGCGCCTCGGCCTGGCCGCGCAGGGCCATGATCCACAGCACCGTGGTCAGGATGCTGCCCACGTAGACCACGAACATCACGGGATTCTTCAGCTGCGCGGCGGGCGAGAGTTTGCGCAGACTGTCCAGCATGGCGGGGCCGACCAGGGCGCGTGACCACATGCCGAACTGGCGTTCATGGGCGCTGCTAGCCGCGGCGCGGGCGGCGCCGCCACCGGCGCCAGTAGTAGAGGTTTCAATCTTGGCCATTTTCATTCCTAGCCTTTCAATTGCAGGTGTTCCGCGACCGGACCCAGAGCGAGCGCGGGCACGTATGTCAGGGCGCCTACCAGCAGCACCGCGCCGATCAGCAGCACCACGAAGAGGGGGCCGGTGGTGGGCATGCTGCCGGGGCCGGCGGGATGCCGGCGCTTGGCGGCCAGCGAACCCGCCATCGCCAGGATGGCGACGATGATGGCAAAGCGGCCGAACCACATGGCGATGCCCAGCAGCACGTTGTAGAACGGCGTGTTGGCGGACAGTCCGGCGAAGGCGCTGCCGTTGTTGTTGGCGGCGGACGTCAGGGCATAGAGGATTTCGGAGAAACCGTGGATGCCGGGGTTCAGCACGCCGGCCTGGCCGGCCGCCACCGAGACCGCCAGGGCCGTGCCGCAAAGCACCAGCAGCGGCGTGGCCAGGATGACGATGGAGACCATCTTCATGTCGTAGGCCTCGATCTTCTTGCCCAGGTATTCCGGGGTGCGGCCTATCATCAGCCCGGCGATGAAGACGCCCAGGATGGCGAAGGCCAGCATGCCGTACAGGCCCGAGCCCACGCCGCCGAACACGACCTCGCCCAACTGCATCAGCAACATCGGCGTCAGTCCGCCCATGGCGTTGAGCGAATCGTGCATGCCGTTGACCGCGCCGCAGGAGGCCGCCGTGGTGACGGTGGCGAACAGCGAGGTGGCGGCGATGCCGAAGCGGGTCTCCTTGCCCTCCATGTTGCCGCCGGGGGAGAAGGCGCTGAGCGTGCTGTCTGCGCTCGCCTGGGCCGCCATCGGGTTGGGCTGCTGCTCGAAGTAGGCGGCGGACAGCGCGAATACCGCGAACAGCACCGTCATGGCCGCCAGGATCGCGATGCCCTGGCGCCGGCTGCCGACCATCTCGCCGAACGAGAAGCACAGCGCGGCGGGGATCGCCAGGATGGCCAGCATCTCCAGGAAGTTCGCCAGCGGCGTGGGGTTCTCGAAGGGGTGCGCGGAGTTGGCGTTGAAGAAGCCACCGCCATTGGTGCCCAGCAGCTTGATCGATTCCTGAGACGCTACCGGTCCCATGGCCAGGGTCTGGGTCTTGCTGACGGCGGGGTCGGTCACGGCCTGCCCCTTGGCGTCGAGCACGGGCTGGCCCTGGGCGTCCATGCGGGGCTGATCGTAGTGCACAGCCTCGACGGTCTGGACTTCCTGGTAGGGGCTGAAGTTCTGGATCACGCCCTGGTTGACCAGCGCCAGCGCCAGCACCAGGGACAGCGGCAGCAACACATACAGCGTGCTGCGCACCATGTCGGTCCAGAAATTGCCGACGGTGGCCGAGCAATGGCGCGACAGGCCGCGGATCAGCGCGAACACCACCGCAATGCCGGTGGCGGCCGAGACGAAGTTCTGCACCGTCAACGCCAGCATCTGCGTCAGGTAGCTCATGGTCGATTCGCCGCCGTAGCCCTGCCAGTTGGTGTTGGTGACGAAGCTGATGGCGGTGTTCAGGGCGGAGTCCGGCGACACCGCGCCCATGCCGGCGGGATTGAGCGGCAGCACGCCCTGCAGGCGCTGCAAGGCGTAGACCGCGGCGATACCGATGATGTTGA
The DNA here is from genome assembly GCF_059760445.1 of Achromobacter sp. D7-1. Taxonomy (NCBI): domain Bacteria; kingdom Pseudomonadati; phylum Pseudomonadota; class Betaproteobacteria; order Burkholderiales; family Alcaligenaceae; genus Achromobacter; species Achromobacter sp. D7-1. The sequence continues at coordinate 13,264 of NZ_JCBAMT010000040.1, forward strand.
AGGCCAGCACCGCCACGGCGTAGCGCTTCCAGCCCATCTCGGCCTGCGGGTCTATGCCCGCCAGCCGGTAGATGCCGCGCTCTATCGGGCGGCCCCAGGCGGTCAGCCGCGACTGCCCGTTTTCCATGGCGATGCGGATATAGCGCCCGAGCAGGGGCGCGATCGCTAGCAGGACTGCCAGGTACACGACCAGCAATCCGATGAATTCGGCGGTCATCAGAATTTCTCCGGTTTGAACAGCGCGACCAGCAGGTACACGAACAACAGGGCGGCCGTCAGGCCGCTCAGCCAGTAGAGCCAGTTCATGGTTGCTCTCCCGAAGACAAGGCTTCGCAGAATCGGAGCAGGGCGAAGATCAGCCCGGCCATGACGGCGAAGACGGCGATATAAATGGCATCCACGTATTTCCTCCCGGGAGCGGCGCTCCCTTCGAACGACGGGCCTGCGCGGCGGATAGGGATGCGCGCCGGGCAGGCGTATTGACCAATCAGGACACCGGCAGGTTACGGAGCAGGGGGTAAAAACGGGGTATACGTTTGGGAGGGGGATATAAATGAAACGTAAACGCCCGCATTCAGGCCGTCGCTGCCTGAATGCGGGCGTGACGCACACACCGTTATGGATCACACCCAGGCGGCGTGGCGGAGGGGAGTGCAGCGGTGGAGAGGCGTGTGCCGTACCGACTCTAGGGCGTTCTAAAAATCCCAGTATTTAGAACATGCAACCCAAGGTGCACCAATTTGGTGCAGGAAATATGTAAATGAATGCTCCTTCTTAGGGCATTCCCCTAGTGTGACAATCCCGCTTCTGGTGCAGAATCTCATCCCATGCAGGTGAGGAGACAAAGCCCTGCATGGGCAAATACCGGCGGCACCGGTACATAAAAAAAGTAAAGCAGTACCCAAAAAAAGCAAAACGCACAGCGGCTGGCACCAGGTAGTGCCAGCCGTTGTCGCATAAAAAGCCGGCATTTGAAGTACCCGGGCTTTTCAGGCGCCGCGTTTCGCGATAATCAGACAGGGTCCGCTCACCCAGCTATGCCGGAATCGCGCCTTTCCTCCCCAAAGCCAGCCACGACTCCCTATTGGCGCCGCAATCTGCGGCTGATCCTGGTGTTGCTTGTCGTCTGGGCCGCGCTGACCTTCATTCCCGCCTATTTCGCCCGCAACCTGAACTTCGACTTCATCGGCTGGCCGTTCGCGTTCTGGATGGCGGCCTACGGCGCGCCGCTGGCATACCTGATCATCATCGGCATTTACGCCCGGGTCATGAACCGCGCCGATGAACACTCCGAAGACGCCGGGGGACACCGCTGATGCCGTTTTTCAGCGGAGATACGCCCCAGCAATTCAGAGTCCGGCTGCGCCGCATCTACGTGCTGTATACGGCAGGCTTCGCGTTGATGATCCTGTTGATGGCGCTGGCCGAGATCCTGGGCATGCCGCGCAACTGGATCGGCTATGTGTTCCTGCTGGTCACGGTCAGCCTGTACGCCGGCATCGGCATCGTCTGCCGGACCTCGGACCAGGTGGAGTACTACGTGGCCGGCCGGCGCGTGCCGGCGATCTACAACGGCATGGCCACGGCCGCCGACTGGATGTCGGTGGCGTCCTTCATCGGCGTGGCGGGCACGCTCTACCTGACGGGCTATGGCGGGCTGGCCTACATCATGGGTTGGACCGGCGGCTACGTGCTGGTGGCCATGTTGCTGGCGCCCTACTTGCGCCGCTTCGGCCAATACACCATTCCCGACTTCATGGGCGCGCGCTATGGCGGCAACATGCCGCGCCTGGCGGGCGTGGCCTGCGCCATTCTCTGTTCCTTCACCTATCTGGTGGCGCAGATCTACGGCGTGGGCATCATCACCACCCGCATGACCGGGATTTCGTTCGAGCTCGGCATCTTCGTGGCGCTGGGCGGCATGCTGGTCTGTTCGTTCCTGGGGGGCATGCGCGCGGTCACCTGGACGCAGGTGGGGCAGTACATCATTCTGGTGATCGCCTATCTGGTGCCGGTGGTGTGGCTGTCGATCAAGCACACCAATATGCCCGTGCCGCAGCTGTCGGCGGGCGTGGTGCTGCAGCAGGTCACTGAAAAAGAGGTGTACCTGCAGAATGATCCCTCCGAAATCGAGGCGCGCCGGCTTTGGCAAGAGCGCGCCAACGAGATGGGCCGCCGGGTGGCGGCATTGCCCGAATCCTGGACGCTGGAAAAGGACAAGCTGCGCAGCCGGCTGGCCCAGCTCAACGCCACCGATGCGCCCATGGTCGAGATCCGCTCGGCGGAGCGCGAGCTGTCCAGCTACCCCGGCAGCGTGGAAGAGGCGCGCATTGCATGGTCGCAGTCCAAAGCCACTTTCGAAGCGCGGGCCGCGCCGGCCACGCCGCATGCGGAACCCTTTCCCTCCAAGGACCCGGAAGAGCAGCGCAACATGCGCATCAACTTCCTGGCGCTGGTGCTCTGTCTGATGCTGGGCACTGCGGGCATGCCGCATATCCTGATGCGCTCATACACCACGCCTTCGGTCATCGAGGCGCGCAAGTCGGTATGCTGGTCGCTGCTGTTCATCCTGCTGCTGTACTTCATGGCGCCGGCGCTGGCGTTGCTGGTGAAGTACGAGGTCTATACCCAGGTGGTGGGATCCAGCTTCCTCAGCCTGCCCAATTGGGTGCATGCCTGGAGCGCCGTCGACAGCAATCTGCTGGACGTGACCGACGTCAACCGCGACGGCATCGTGCAGCTCAGCGAGATCAGCATGGGCGCCGACGTGGTGGTGCTGGCCATGCCGGAAATCGGCGGCTTGCCCTACGTGATATCGGCCCTGGTGGCGGCGGGCGGCCTGGCCGCGGCGCTATCCACCGCCGACGGCTTGTTGCTGACGCTGTCCAACTCCCTGTCGCACGACATGTGGTATCGCATGGTGTCGCCGCGCATGTCGGCGGCGCGCCGCGTGATGGTGTCCAAGATCCTGTTGCTGCTGGTGGCTTTTGGCGCCGCCTGGGTGGCCGCGCGCAAGCCGGCGGACATACTCTTCATGGTGTCGGCGGCGTTTTCCTTCGCGGCTTCGTCCTTTTTCCCGGCGCTGGTCATGGGCGTGTTCTGGCGCCGCGCCAACAAATGGGGCGCGACGCTGGGCATGGCGGCGGGGCTGGCGGTGACGTTCGCCTACATGACCCACACGCATCCGTGGCTGCGCGAATGGGTGCTGGGCATATCGCGCACGCAGCCGGTGGACCTGTGGTGGGGCATCCAGCCGATCGCTGCGGGCGTGTTCGGCGCGCCGGTGGCTTTCCTGACGATCATCGTGGTGTCCCTGCTGACGCCGCCGCCCGACCGCGCCACGCTGGCGCTGGTGGACTATCTGCGCCATCCGGGCGCGTCCAAGCCGCAGGGGGAGCGCGCCTAAGGCGTGCCGCAGGCGTCGGCCTTCCGGTTTTCCGGGTCGATGCAGGACGCCCACTGCGCCGCGGGCATGGCCTGCAGCAAGGTATAGGTCTGGCCGGGCGCCCATAGCCATTGCACGCCGCCCGGCGTCCGGCCGGCGGCGTCCCAGATCCGCTTGCGTTGCGCGGCGCTCATGAGGAACTGTCCGTTGCTGTCGCTGGTGCCTTTTGCCAGGACCTGGGCGGGGTCGCGCTTGGCGGCATAGATGCTGGCCGTGCCCTCGGCCGTCTTCCGGGGCTGCACGACGGTCCAGTCGTAGTGGTACGAGTCCAGCGCGGGCGCTTGCCAGGCCGGGCCGGGCAGTACCAGCACGGCGTACGGGTTCGGGCTGGCGCGGTAGGGCAGCCCCAGCACGGGGGTCTCGTCCGACCATGTCTTCCGTTGGCGTAAATAGCGCTGTGCCTCGCGGCCTTGGACATCGTGCGTCACGACTTCGAACGCGTCGTCGGATTTTTCTTGATACGAAATGGTGCGCAGGAGCCGGCCCGCTTCGTCATGCACGTAGCGGGTCACAGGCCGGGACGCTGCGGCGCAATCGTTGGCGCCCAGTTCGGCCAGCCAGCCGTGGGCGTCGTAGCGCAGGCAGAATCGCGCTGGCGGGTTGCGGCGGCCGTCCCAAGCGCGCGAGCGTTCTTCGTAGCCCGTCAAGCGGCCGCTGGCGTCATAGTAGAAGCGCGTTTCCGCGTGCGGCGCGGGTAGCGCGGCCACGCCCGATTCCCGGGCTTCCTGCACGGCGCTGGCGCTGTAGCGGGCAATGCCGCATAAATGCCGACGGCCGTCCGCGCCGCTTTCCCAGCGCAGCATGGTGACGCCGATGCGGGCGTCGGGCGCGGCCGCGTAGACCGACCAGTCCACGCGTTCTGCCCAGATGATGGCGGTGGCGCGGGCGCCCGTGTCGATGGCCACGCCAGGCAGCCACGAGCGGATGCGCGAACCGTCCAGCGCCAGCAAGGTGTTCGCGTCGTCCAGCGAAACGTCCATCACTCCGGTTGTGCGCTGCGCGGACGCGGCCAGCGGTTCGCAGAGCGCGCTCGCCAGCCCGGGCATCATGGACAGCGCCGTCAGCGCCAGCAGCCGCAGCGCGGAATCAGAGCGTGGCATTGTGCAGGTAGGCGATCAGCCCCCAGAGTTCGCTGCTGACGCCGCCCAGGCGCAGGGCGCCATCGCGCGTGTCCATCAGCAGGAAGGGGTAGGCGTTGCGCTCCAGCTTGCCGGGAGGCGGCAGCCGGTAAGGCGTGAAGTGTTCGCCCGATAGCAGGTAGGTATTGCTCATGTCGCCGACATCCACATGCAGGTACCAGACGGTCAGGTCCGTGACGTTGAGAGCCGGGTCCGCTTCGGGGTATATGCCGCCCTGGCCGGCAGGGATGGCGCTGTCCAGCACGGCCATGAGCACGGCGCGCGGGCCGGGTCTTGGAAAGTAGCCGCCTTCGCCGCCGCGCTGCGTGAAGGCCTGGCGGATGAACCCCGCGCCGCGCGTGCCAGGCGTCACCGTGCGGGTGAACAGCGCGTCCAGCTCGGTTTCCGAGAGCGGGCGGGGCGTGGCGGACAGCCGGTCCAGGTCTTGCTTGAAAGCGGTGAACCAGGCGCGGTAGCGCACGAGTTCGGCGGCGCGGTTGAAGTCCTGGGCCCAGGCGTTGCTTGCCGTCAGAAGGCCCAGGCCGCCCAGGCACAGAGCCGCTGTCAGCCAGCGGCGGATGCGGAAGTACACCGTCGGCTGGGCGCGGGGCTTCAATGCGAGACGGATTTCGAGAAGACGTTCATCACCACCACGCCGGCGATGATGAGTCCGATGCCGATCAGCGCGGGCGTGTCCAGGTGTTGCTTGAACAGCACCGCGCCCACGATGGAAATCAACACGATGCCCACGCCGGACCAGATCGCGTAGGCGATGCCCACGGGAATTTCGCGCAACGTCAGCGACAGGAAATAGAACGAGATCAGGTAGCCGACCACCGTGATGATGGACGGCGTCAGGCGCGTGAAGCCTTCGGATCCCTTGAGCGCGCTGGTCGCGAAGATCTCGGCGATGATGGCCACACCCAGGTACAGCCACTTCATTTGCGCGATCCTTCGGATTGCCGCAGCAGCACCAGCAGGGCGCCGGCGCCGCCTTCGCGTTCGGGGGCCTCGGAAAATGCCAGCACTTCGCTTTTCTGCACCAGCCAGGTGCGGGCCTTGTCCTTCAATACCGGCTCCAGCCCCTGCGAACCGTAGCCCTTGCCGTGCACCACGCGCACGCAGCGGATACCGTGTTCCTGGCATTCGTCCAGGAACGACAGCAGGGCGTGGCGGGCCTGTTCCACCCGCAGGCCGTGCAGGTCCAGTTCGGCGCCGGCGCGCCATTGGCCGCGGCGCAGGTTGCGGGCGGTATCGGGCGCGGCGTCGCTGCGCACGAAGGCGGTGCCGCCTTCGGACAGCAGGTGCGTGATTTCACCGCCATCGGAGACGCCGGCGTCGGCGCGTGCGGGCGTTTCGCCCAAGGCATTGGCGCGGCGCAGCGCGGGCGCGGGTTCCGCCACGGGCTTGTGTTCCACCCGGGCGGCCTGCTTGATCGGCGTGACCGACTTCATGGTGCGCTTGAACGCCGCCATGTCGTCCACGGGGGCGGTTTCGGGCTTTTTCAGCACCGCCACCCGCTGGGCGAGGGCGGCGCGCTCGCGTTCGGCCTGCAGGTCTTTCTTCAGGCGTTTCAGGTCGGCCAGGCCGACCTTACTGCCCCGCATTCTCCAGCCACCGTTGTGCGTCCAGCGCGGCCATGCAGCCCGTGCCGGCGCTGGTGATGGCTTGGCGGTAGACGTGGTCCTGCACGTCGCCGGCGGCGAACACGCCCGGGACCGAGGTCATGGTGGCCATGCCGGACAGGCCGCTCTTGGTGACGATGTAGCCGTCCTTCATTTCCAGCTGGCCCTGGAAGATTTCGGTGTTGGGCTGGTGGCCGATGGCAATGAAGGCGCCGGTGACCGTCATGTCCTCGGTGGCACCGGTGTCCACGTGGCGTACGCGCACGCCGGTGACGCCGCTGTCGTCGCCCAGCACTTCTTCCAGGGTATGGAACAGCTTCAGTTCCATGTTGCCGTTCTCGACCTTGCTCATGAGCTTGTCGACCAGGATGGGTTCGGCGCGGAACTTGTCGCGGCGGTGGATCAGGGTGACCTTGCGGCAGATGTTCGACAGGTACAGCGCTTCTTCCACGGCGGTATTGCCGCCGCCGACCACGACCACGTCCTGGTTGCGGTAGAAGAAGCCGTCGCAAGTGGCGCAGCCGGACACGCCGCGGCCCATGAAGGCCTCTTCCGAGGGCAGGCCGAGGTACTTGGCCGAGGCGCCGGTGGCGATGATCAGGGCGTCGCAGGTGTAGATCTTGCCGGTGTCGCCCGTAAGGGTGAACGGGCGCTTCGACACATCGACCTTGGCGATGTGGTCGAAGATCATTTCGGTGTTGAAGCGTTCGGCGTGCTTCTGGAAGCGCTGCATCAGGTCCGGACCCTGCACGCCATCGGCGTCGGCCGGCCAGTTGTCGACGTCCGTGGTGGTCATGAGCTGGCCGCCTTGGGCCAGACCTGTAACAAGAACAGGGCTCAGATTGGCGCGTGCCGCATAGACGGCCGCCGTGTAACCGGCAGGGCCGGAACCGAGTATCAAAACTTTAGCGTGCGTAGGCGTGGACATGGGCGGGTATCTTTAGGTTAACGCCCAATTATAATGAGCCGCATGCCGCGTATCTCGACTGCTTCTCCGCGCGCTTCGCGCAACACCCGTAACGGGCCTTCCCCCCTGCAGACGCGCTTGTCCGCGCTGCTGCGTGAAGCCCGCTGGATCCTCTTCGCCGCCCTGGCGGCCTGGCTGACGTTGGTGCTGGCCACCTGGAACGCCGCCGACCCGGGCTGGTCGCATTCCGTCCCCGCCGGCGCCATCCACAACCGGGGCGGGACCCTGGGCGCCTATCTGGCGGACATCCTGCTCTATCTGTTCGGTTTTTCCGCCTGGTGGTGGGTAATTCTGCTGCTGCACCGGGTGCGGGCGGGCTATCGCCGCCTGGCCAGCCACCTTCGCGTTACCAATAGTAAGCAGCCGGAAGTGTTGCCCCGCGTCCACTGGGAAGAGGGCATCGGTTTCTTCCTGCTGCTGGTGGGTTCGCTGGGCATGGAAGCCCTGCGCCTGGCCAGCCGCGGCACGCACCTGCCGGGCGCCTCGGAAAATACCAGTGGCGCGGGCGGCGTGATCGGCCAGACGCTGGCCGACCTGATCGGCCGCAGCATCGGCTTCACCGGCAGCACCCTGGCCTTCCTGGTCATGCTGGCCATCGGCCTGAGCCTGTTCTTCTCGTTCTCGTGGCTGTCCATCGCCGAACGCGTGGGCTCCTGGCTGGAAGGCCTGGTGCGCCGCGTCCGCGATTCCTATGCCGCGCGCGAAGACCGCAAGGTCGGCGAGGTCGCCAAGGCCGTGCGCACCGAACAGGTCGTGGCCAAGCAGGAAAAGCTGGTCCACGAGCAGCCGGTCCGGATCGAACCCGCAATTACCGTGGTGCCCAAGTCCGAACGGGTCGAAAAGGAAAAGCAGCAATCGCTGTTCTTCGCGCCCTCGGGCGGCGCCGAAGGCGACCTGCCGGCCATCAGCCTGCTGGATCCGCCCCTGGCCAACCAGGAAACGGTGTCGGCCGAGACCATCGAATTCACCTCGCGCCTGATCGAAAAGAAACTGGCCGACTTCGGCGTGTCGGTCACCGTGGTGGCGGCGCAGGCCGGCCCGGTCATCACGCGCTACGAAATCGAGCCCGCCACGGGCGTGAAGGGCAGCCAGATCGTCAACCTGGCCAAGGACCTGGCGCGCGCGCTCAGTTTGGTCAGCATCCGGGTGGTGGAAACCATCCCGGGCAAGAACCTGATGGGCCTGGAACTGCCCAACCCGCGCCGCCAGATGGTGCGCCTGTCCGAGATCCTGGGTTCGCAGACCTATCACGCCAGCCATTCCGTCGTGACGATGGCGCTGGGCAAGGACATCGCCGGCAACCCGGTGGTGGCCGACCTGGCCAAGATGCCCCACCTGCTGGTGGCGGGCACGACCGGTTCGGGCAAGTCGGTGGGGATCAACGCCATGATCCTGTCGCTGTTGTACAAGGCGGACGCGTCCCACACCCGGCTGATCCTGATCGACCCGAAGATGCTCGAAATGAGCGTCTACGAAGGCATTCCGCACTTGCTGGCGCCGGTGGTCACCGACATGCGCCATGCTTCCAACGCGCTGAACTGGTGCGTGGGCGAAATGGAAAAGCGCTACCGCCTGATGAGCAAGATGGGCGTGCGCAACCTGGCGGGCTACAACACCAAGATCCGCGACGCGATCAAGCGCGAGGAACCCATCCCCAATCCGTTCTCGTTGACGCCGGACGCACCCGAGCCGTTGTCGCCGCTGCCCACCATCGTGGTGGTCATCGACGAACTCGCCGACCTGATGATGGTGGTGGGCAAGAAGATCGAAGAACTGATCGCCCGCCTGGCGCAGAAGGCGCGCGCCGCCGGCATCCACCTGATCCTGGCCACGCAGCGCCCCAGCGTGGACGTAATCACCGGCCTGATCAAGGCCAACATCCCGACGCGCATCGCGTTCCAGGTGTCGTCCAAGATCGACTCGCGCACCATTCTGGACCAGATGGGCGCTGAAACCCTGCTGGGCCAGGGTGACATGCTCTACATGCCGCCGGGCACCGGCCTGCCGGTGCGCGTGCACGGCGCGTTCTGCAGCGACGACGAAGTGCATCGCGTGGTGGAAAGCCTCAAGGCTCAGGGCGAACCCAACTACATCGAAGGCCTGCTGGAAGGCGGCTTGGACGGTGACGGCGGCGAAGGCGCCAGCAGCGTCACCGGCATCGGTGGCGATGCTGAATCGGATCCGATGTACGACCAGGCGTGCGAAGTGGTGCTCAAACACCGCCGCGCCTCCATCTCGCTGGTGCAGCGCCACCTGCGCATTGGTTACAACCGTGCTGCCCGGTTACTGGAGCAGATGGAGCAATCGGGTATGGTGTCGGCGATGCAGTCCAATGGCAACCGCGAGATCCTCGTTCCCGCAGCCGCTGCCGCCCGAGAGGAAGCTTGATGAAGATGTTCCGTCGACTGGCCGCCGTCGCGGCCCTGAGCCTGGCGCCCGCCCTGGCGTTAGCCGCCAGCGCGCAGGAGCAGTTGCGCGCGTTCGTGGCCACGGTGACCTCCGCCACCGGCTCCTTCTCGCAGTACACGGTGAACAACCAGGGCCGCACGCAGCCTGCCCAGACCGGCGTGTTTTCGTTCCAGCGTCCCGGCAAGTTCAAGTGGGCGGTGCAGAAGCCGTATGAACAGCTGGTGGTGTCGGACGGTCGTCAGGTATTCCAGTTCGATCCGGACCTGGCCCAGGTGACCGAACGCAAGGTTGACGCCGCCATCGGCACCTCGCCCGCGGCCATCCTGTTCGGCTCGGGTTCGCTGGAGCAGTCGTTCGACGTTTCGGCCCTGCCGTCCAAGGACGGGATCGACTGGCTGCGCGCCAAGCCGCGCACCGCCGATGCGGGCTTTTCGCGCGTCGACATCGGCATGAAGGACAACCTGCCGGTGCGCGTGGAACTGCTGGATTCGTTCGGACAAACCACCCGCGTGGATCTGTCCGGTATCGCCGCCAATCCGCAGCTGCCGGCGAAGGAATTCCAGTTCGTCGCGCCGAAGGGCGTGGATGTGGTGAAGATGTGAAAAAAAAGCCTGGCAACGCCAGGCTTTTTCTTGCGTGGTGTCCGCTTAGGGACGCTTATACGCAATACAGTCGACCTCTACCTTGGCGTCGACCACCAGCGACGATTGCACGCAGGCCCGCGCCGGCGGATTCTCTCCAAAGTACTCCTTGAACACCTTGTTGAACGACGCGAAGTCGCGCGCGTCGTCCAGCCATACGCCGCAGCGCACCACGTGTTCGGGGCCGTAGCCCGCTTCTTTCAGGATCGCCAGCACCTGCTGAATGGCCTTGTGCGATTGGGTCACGATGCCGCCTTCGACGACTTCGCCATTGTCCATCGGCACCTGGCCGGACACGTGCAGCCAGCCGTCGGCCGCGACCGCGCGGGCGAAGGGCATGTGCGAGCCGCCCTGGCCGGTGCCACCGGCGACGCCGTAGCGGGTGATGCCGTTGCTGTCGGCGGTGGGAGCATTGCTCATGGTTCTCTCCTTGGAATGAGGGTCGGTCTGGCGCAGGGCGCCTATTGGAAGTTCTTGCGCAGGTCGCCGCTGCGCGGCAGCCAGCGGCCGGCGCGGTCGCCGGTGGCCTCGCCCTGGCGGTAGGACAGGGCGCCATTGACCCAGACCGCCTCGATGCCGGCGGCGGTCTGCACCGGGGCGGCGAAGGTGGCGCGGTCGATGACCGTGGCCGGATCGAACAGCACCAAGTCCGCGTGGTAGCCCTCGCGCACCAGGCCGCGCTCGGCCAGGCCGAAGCGCGCGGCGGACAGGCCCGTCATCTTGTGCACGGCCTCGGTCAGCGGGAACAGCCCCACGTCGCGGCTGTAGTGCCCCAGTACGCGCGGGAACGCGCCCCACAGCCGCGGATGCGGCATGGGGTCGTTGGGCAGGCCGTCGGAGCCCACCATGGTGAGCCGGTGCGATAGCACGCGGCGCACGTCGTCTTCGTGCATGTTGTGATACACGGCGCCCGCCGGCTGCAGACGCGCCGCCGCTTCCAGCAAGGGCAGGCCCCAGTCGGCGGCAATGTCCGCCAGCTTGCGGCGGGCCTGCTCCGGATGCGGCACGGACCAGGTGATGTCGATGTCGAACTCGTCCGTGACCTGCTTCAGGTCCAGCGTGGACGAGCTGGCGGAATAGGGATAGCAGTCGCAGCCTACGTGTTGCAGGCGGCCCGCGGTTTCCAGCGTGGCCAGGACTTCCTTCGTGCGGCCCCAGTTGCCGGCCCCGGCGCACTTCAGGTGCGAGACCACCACCGGCACGCGGGCATGTTGGGCGATGTCGAAGGCTTCCTGCATGGCTTCCAGGATGGTCGCGAATTCCGAGCGCAGGTGGGTGGTGTAGAGCGCGCCGAATTCGTCCAGGGCCTCGGCCAGCAGCTTGACCTCGTCGGTATCGGCGTCGAAGGCGGAGGCATAGGCCAGTCCGGTGCTCAGGCCGACGGCGCCGTGCGCCAGCGCATCGCGCAGCTGTGCGCGCATGGCCAGGACTTCGTCGCGCGTGGCGGCGCGGTCGAGCCGGTCCATGTGGTTGCTGCGCAGGGCTGTGTGGCCGACCAGCGCCGCCACGTTCACGGCGGGCTGCGCGGCCTCGATGGCGCGGGTGTAGTCGGCAAAGGTGGGATAGCTGAAGTCGGCGCGGGACCCCAGCAGGTTCATCGGATCCGGCGGTTCGCCGCGCAAGGCCACGGGCGAGGCGCTGATGCCGCAGTTGCCCACCACCACGGTGGTAACCCCCTGGGACAGCTTGGGCAGCATGTCCGGCGTGCGGATGACGTTGGTGTCGTCGTGGGTGTGCACGTCGATAAATCCCGGGGCCAGCGCCAGGCGGGTGCCGTCGAAAAGATGGCGGGCGGACGCGCCTGGCAGGTCGCCGATGGCGGCGATGCGGCCGTCGGCCAGCGCCACGCTGGCGCGGTAGGCGGATTCGCCGGTGCCGTCCAGGATCAGCACATTGCCTATGAGGGTGTCGTACATCTTGTGTTCCAGTTCAATCGCCCAGCGGCAGGCGGTTCGGGCCGCCGCGGTGTTCGTCCAGCGCCAACTTGATGCGGCGCAGGCGCTCCCGGTTTTCTTCCTGGTTCAACATGGCCAGTTCGGTCGAGAGCAGGTCTATGGCCAGCATCATCGCGTAGCGCGACGCCGAGGGTTTGTAGATGAAGTCGGTTTCGTCGGTGCGGATGGGCAGGACCACGTCGGCCAGTTCGGCCAGCGCCGAGGTCGCGTCGGTGATGGCGACGATGCGCGCCTGGTACTGCTTGACGATGCGGGCCGCGCCCACGATTTCCGGCGTCAGGCCCGAGGCCGACAGGATCAGTACGGCATCGCGCTCGTCCAGGGTGGCCGCGACCATGCGCAGCAGCACCGCGTCGCTGTAGACGGCGATGGGGTAGCCCAGCCGCACCAGGCGCGACTGCACTTCCTGCGCCAGCACGGCCGACGCGCCGCCCATGCCGAACACGTAGATCATGCGCGCGCCGTCGACGATGCCGGCGGCCGCTTCGAACAGCTGCTCGGTAAAGTTGGGCAAATGCGCGCGCAGCGTGCTTTCGATGTCGGCGTAGATGCGGGCGTAGAAGGTGCTTTCCTCGGGCGCCGCGCTGGGGTCGAGAAAGCGGCTGCCCACGGTGCTGGCCTGGGCCAGCTTCAGCTTCAGGTCGCGCGTGTCGTCGCAGCCGACCGTGCGGGCGAAGCGCGAGATGGTGGCGATACTGACGCCGGCCTTGGCGGCCAGTTGGTCGACGGTGGCGCTGGCGCCCCAGATGATGTCGTCCAGAATGGCGTCGGCGACTTTGCGTTCGGTCACGCTCAGCGAGTCCCGTCGACTGCGTATCTGGAAGACGATGTCGCGGATGATGTTCATGTGGGCTTCCTGGGTCTGGTCTGGACAGGGCGGCGATCAGGCGGCCAGTTCGGCATCGCCGATGCGCGAACAAGCCACATAGTGGCCCGGACCGACGTTGGCGGCCTGCGCCTCGGTGGTCGCGCAGCTTTCGATGGCGTACGGGCAGCGGGTGCGGAACACGCAGCCGGAAGGCGGATTGACCGGGCTGGGGATGTCGCCCTTTAGCAGGATACGCGAGCGCGGCGCGCGCGGGTCCGGCACCGGCGCGGCGGACAGCAGCGCGCGGGTATAGGGATGGCGGGGGCGGGCATAGACCTCGCTGGTGGGGCCGCGTTCCATGACGCGGCCCAGGTACATCACCACGACCTCGTCGCACAGATAGTCCACCACCGCCAGGTCGTGGGCCACGAACAGCATGGTCAGCCCCAGGTCGCGCTGCAGGTCCTGCAGCAGGTTCAGCACCTGAGCCTGCACCGAGACGTCCAAGGCCGAGACCGGCTCGTCGGCCACGATGAAGTCGGGCTCGACCGCCAGGGCGCGGGCGATGCCGATGCGCTGGCGCTGGCCGCCCGAGAACTCGTGCGGATAGCGGCGGCTGTGGTCGGCGTTCAGCCCCACGCGTTCCAGCAGCTCGCCGATGCGGGCCATGCGGCGGTTCTGTGCCAGGCGGTGCGTGTCCAGCGCCTCGCCCAGGATCTCGGCCACCGTCATGCGCGGGTTGAGGCTGGCGTAGGGGTCCTGGAACACGATCTGCATGCGGCGGCGCCAGGGCAGCATCTGTTTTTCGGACAGCTTGGTGATGTCCTGGCCGTCGAACAGGATGCGTCCGGCGGTGGGCGCGAACAGGCGCAGCAGGGCGCGGCCCGTGGTGGTCTTGCCGGAGCCGGACTCTCCGACCAGACCGACGATGGTGTTGCGCGGCACGTCGAAGCTGACGCCGTCCACGGCCTTCACCACGGGGGCGTTGCGCGCCTGCGAGGTGGGGAAGTGGACTTTCAGGTCCTGGATCCGCACCAGCGGCTCTTCGGCGCGGATGGGAATGGGGCTAGTCGTCATATCGGATTCACCTTGATGCAGCGCGCGCGGTGTTCGGTCTGCACCGGCATGAGTTCAGGCACGGCGGCGCGGCAGTCGTCGGCGGCCAGCGGGCAGCGCGGCGCGAAGGTACAGCCGGGCGGCAGCGACAGCACGCTGGGCACGTTGCCGGGAATGGCCCGCAGGCGTTCGCCGGAGGCCAGCAGGGCGGCGGTGGGAATGCAGGACAGCAAACCGCGGGTGTAGGGATGCGTGGGCTTTTCGAACAGGTCGTAGACGCCGGCGTCCTCGACCACGCGGCCCGCGTACATGACCGCTACGCGATGCGCGATCTCGGCCACCACGCCCAGGTTGTGCGTGATGAACAGGATGCTCATGTTCATCTCGGCCTGCAGCCGACGCAGCAGGTCCAGGATCTGCGCCTGCACGGTCACGTCCAGCGCGGTGGTGGGCTCGTCGGCGATCAGCACGGCGGGGTTGCAGGCCAGGGCCAAAGCGATCATCACGCGCTGGCGCATGCCGCCCGACATCTGGTGCGGGTACTCGTTGACGCGGCGGTCGGCCGCCGGGATTTCCACGCGCTCCAGCATTTCGCGGGCGCGTCGGAGCGCGGCGTCATAGGAGCCGCCTTCGTGCTGCAGCACGGCTTCGGCGATCTGGTCGCCCACCGTGTACAGCGGGTTCAGGCTGGTCATGGGCTCCTGGAAGATCATGGCGATTTCGGCGCCGCGGATCTTGCGCAGGGTGGCGGGCGTGGCCTGGGCCAGATCGTGCTGCGCGCCCTGGCGGTCGCGGTACAGGATCCTGCCGGCCTCGATGCGGCCCGCCGGCTTGGGCAGCAGGCCCATGATGGACAGGCTGGTCACGGACTTGCCGGAACCGGACTCGCCGACGATGGCCAGCGTTTCGCCGCGGGCCAGGTCGAAGGTCACGCCATCCACGGACTTGGCGACGCCGTCGCGGCTGTGGAACCAGGTCTTCAGTCCTTCCACGGAAAGCACGACGTCTCGGGTGCTTGCGGTCATGATTACAGCTCCTTGCGCAGGCGCGGATCGAGGACGTCGCGCAGGCCGTCGCCGACCAGTTGCAGCGACAGCACGGACAACACGATGGCGATGCCGGGGAAGATCATGATCCAGTCGGCCGAACCCATGTACTGCTGGCCGGCGTTGATCATGGTGCCCCAGGTCGGGATGTCGGGCGACACGCCCACGCCCAGGAAGGACAGGCCGGCTTCGGCCAGGATCGCGTAGGCAAAGATGAACGTGCCCTGCACCAGGATGGGCGACCCCAGGTTGCGCAGCACGTGCACGGTGACGATGCGCCAGGTGGGCACGCCCAGCGCGCGGGCCGCTTCGACGAAGGGCAGTTCGCGGATCACCAGGGTCGAGGCGCGCACGATGCGGGCCAGGCGCGGCGTGTAGACGATGCCCAGCGCGATCACCACGTTGACCAGCGAGGGACCCAGCGCGGCCACCAGCGAGATTGCCAGCAGGATGTCGGGGAAGGCCATCATGGCGTCGATCAGGCGCGACACGAACTTGTCCGCGGTGCGGAAGAAGCCGGCGATCAGGCCCAATGCGATGCCCAGGATGCTGGACACGATGACGACGGAGAAGCCCACCATCAGCGACAGGCGGCCGCCATAGATGACGCGGCTGAACACGTCGCGGCCGAAGTCGTCGGTGCCGAACCAGTGCGCCGCGCCCGGCGCCTTGAGCCGGTTCATGATGGACAGCTTGAACGGATCGTAGGGGCTGAGCCAGGGCGCCAGCAGCGCGGCGGCCACCAGCACGATGATCACGATCAGGCTGATCAGCACGGTCTTGCGCGACACCAGCAGGCGCAGGACCTGCCAGCGGTCGGCGCCCGCGGCGGAGTTTGCGGAAGTTGCGATAGCCATATCAGTAACGCACCCGGGGGTCGACCAAGAGGTACAGCAGGTCGATGATGAGATTGATCAGGACATAGATGGCCGCGATGATCAGCAGCGCGCCCTGGATGACGGGGTAGTCGCGGCGCAGCACCGCCGACACCACCAGGCTGCCCACGCCGGGCAGTCCGAACACGGTTTCGGTCACGACCGCGCCGCTGATCAGCAGCGCCGTGGTCAGGCCCAGCACCGTCAGGATGGGGATCAGCGCGTTGCGCACGGCGTGCTTCAGGATCACCTTGCTTTCCGGCAGGCCCTTGGCGCGCGCGGTACGCACATAGTCGTCGCGCAGCACGTCCAGCATGCTGGCGCGGATAAAGCGCGTGATCAGCGCCGAGTTCACCAGGCCCAGCACCACGGCGGGCAGGATCAGGTGCGACAGCCGGGTCATGAGCGAGGCGTCCGGTCCGCCGTAGCCGGCCACCGGCAGCCATCCCAGCTTGACCGAGAACACTTGCATCAGCAGCAGCCCCAGCCAGAAGCTGGGCACGCTGGAGGTGAACATCGAGAACGACAGCACCGACTGGTCCAGCGTGGTGCCGCGCTTGACCGCGGACAGGATCCCCACGGGGAGCGCGATGGCGCTGGCGATCAAGAGCGACATGAGCGTCAGCAGGATGGTGGGCTCGGCGCGGTCGGCCAGCGCCGACAGCACCGGCTTGTTCATGAAGATGGATTGGCCCAGGTCGCCTTGGGCCAGCTTGCCCAGCCACGACAGGTATTGCACGACCATGGGCTGGTCCAGCCCCAGCTGGGTGCGCAGCGCGGCGATGTCCTGCTGGCTGGCCTGCGGACCCAGCATCACGGCGGCCGGATCCCCGGGCGTGACGCGGATGATCACGAACACGATGGTCGCGACGATGAACATCACGGCCACCAGCCCGACCAGCCGGTTTAAGAGATAACGCAACACGATGGATGTCCTAAAAAAGCGTCGTATCGTGGGGAGGGGGCGGCGCGCTTGTTGGAAGGGCGCGCTCCGCGGGGCATGCGCTGATGCGTCGCGCGCGGCAGGAGGGCTGGTTTACGCCTTTGCCCTGCCGCGCTACGCCATTTACTTCGACTTCCAGGCGTTCCAGAAGTAGGGCCACGGCACGGCCTTGGTGCCTTGCAGCGACGGCGAGCGCGCGGCCTGGGCGTTGAAGTCGCCGACCTTGATGAAGGGCACTTCGTCGTACACGGCCTGCTGCACGTCAGCCCAGCGCTTGACGCGTTCTTCCTGGCTGCGGGCCTGGTTGAAGGCGTCCAGCGTCTGGTTGCGGCGCGGCGTGTCCCACCAGCCCGGCGCGTCCTTGGACGGGAAGTCGATCAGGGCCGGTTCGGGCAGGAAGGGGCTGTGGGTAATGAAGACGTCCCACAGCGCCGGATCCTGGCGGCGTTGCGTCAGCGTGGCCCAGTCCACCACCTGCATGTCGACGGTGAAGCCGGCGGCCTTCAGGTACTCGGCGGCCACCAGGGCCATCTTGTAGTGGAACTCGTACTGCTGGCTGGTCAGGATGCGGATCTTGCGGTCCTGCACGTTGGCGCCGTCCACCAGTTTCTTGGCGCCGGCTGCGTCGCCCTTGTTGTAGACCTTGCCGCCCAGCGAGGTGGCCCAGGGATAGCCCTCGGGATAGAGGTCGCCGTTGAGCTTGTAGAAGTTCTTGTCGCCGAAGGCGGCGTACAGCATGTCTTCTTCGTTCAGCGCCAGCTGTACGGCCTGGCGGACCGCCAGGTTCGACATGATGCCCTGCTTGGTGTTGAGCACCAGGCGCGGCCAGCCGAAGGGCTTGAGCATGACGGGGTCGGAGCGGCCGTTCTTGAGCTTGGGCAACGATTCCACCGGCAGCGAATCGACGTAGTCGAACTGGCCGGCCACCGCGCTTTCGACGCGGGTATTGGCATTGCTGACCGGCACGAAGCGGATCTCGTCCAGGTACTGTTTGCGCGCGCCGCCAAAACCGTCGGGCTCGCCTTCGCGCTGCTTGTAGCCTTCGAAGCGGACCAGCTGGATGTACTGGTCGGGCACGCGCGCCTTCAACTGGTACGGGCCGGTGCCGACGAATTCGGTCAGGGCCGGCGCGATCTTGCCCTTGGGCATGATGACGGCGGCGCTGTTGTTCATGGCCAGCAATGCCGTCAGCGGCGCATAGGGCTGCTTGAGCGTGATGCGGATGGTGTTGGCGTCGGGCGCTTCCATGCCGGTGATGATCTTGGCGGCCATCTTGCCGCGCGTGGCGGTCTCGGTCCAACGCTTGAGCGAAGCCAGCACGTCGGACGAATCCATCTTGGAACCGTCGTGGAAGGTGATGCCCTGGCGCAGCGGGATCGTATAGATCAGCCCGTCAGCCGAGACTTCCGGCAGCTTGTCGGCCAAGAGCGGGGTCAGGTTCCACTTGCCGTCGAAGGTGTACAGCGTTTCGAAGAAGTGCTGGGTCAGGATGCCGACCAGGTCGGCCGTGCTGGTCATCGGATCCAGCGTCGGCGGCTCGCCTATGGTGGCGACCGAGATCGTGCCTCCCTTGATCGGCGTGGCACAGAGGGCGGGGGACGACAATGCGGTCAAGCCAATTGCGCCGGCCAGCAGCAGGCTATTGAGCCCACCGCCTCGCCGGGAGGTACGGAAGTTCATGATTCTCTCTCCAGAGGGTCAAAAACGGGTTTTGCTTGTAGTTAGATGAGTGCGCCGGGGTCCCGCGATGCTTCCTGCCCCCGCTCCGGCGCGGCGGGCAGGGACGTTCAGAAGAAGGTTTCGGCCACGTCGGTGACGCGGTATTGCTCGTCCACCAGCAGCACCTGGCGCCACTTGTCGAAGGTCAGGCAGGGGTGGGAGATGTCGAAGGCGATCATGTCGCCGACCTGGATGTCGTCGCCTGCGTCGATCTGCATGAAGGCGTGCTGGTCCATCATCGCGCTCAGCTTCCAGTGCGCGGGGGCCTGGCCGGGCGTGGTGTCGCGGCCGGGGCGGAACAGCGCGGCGGGCGTGGGCAGGCCGGCGTCGAAGGCGGCGTCGCGCTTGCCCATGGCGACGATGGCGCGGCCCGGTTCGGGTAGCGACTGCACATAGGCCCAGACCTGCAAGGCCGGCTGCAAGCCGGGTTCCATTTTCTGGGCGACCGGGTTGTGGGCGTTGATGCGCTCGGCAGCCGAGCGGTAGATGCCGACGTCGTGCGACAGGTAGCAGCCGGGGCGCAGCACGATTTCCAGCGGCGCGCCGATGTCCAGCTGCGAGAATTCCTCGGCCACTACGTCGAACCAGGCCGAACCGGCGCCGGAGATCAGGGCCGGGCCGTTCTTGCGCAGGCGGCCGGCGGCGGCCAGGCTGCGCAGGGAGTCGGTGGCGCGGCGCAGGAAGGCGCGGATCGCGTTTTCTTCCTGCAACACGCCTTCATAGACTTCGATGCCGGCCAGGGCCAGGCCGGGCCATTTGCCGATCTCTTCGACCAGCGCCTGCAATTGGGCATCGTCGCGCACGCCGGTGCGGCCGCCCTGCGGGCCCAGTTCGATCAGCACCGGCAAGGTCAGCCCCTGTTCGCCGAAGTAGGCGCCCAGCTGGGCCGCGTTGGCGGGGGAGTCCACGATGCAGAAAAAGGTGAAAGCCGGGTCGCGCAGCAGGCGGGCGATGATGGCCATGTTGGCGCGGCCCACTAGCTGATTGGCCATCAGCACCCGGCGGATGCCGTGCTGATAGGCCGCCTGGACCTGCGGCGCGGTCGCCAGCGTGATGCCCCAGGCGCCGCCCTCGATCTGGCGGCGGAACAGCGCCGGGCTCATGGTGGTCTTGCCGTGCGGCGCCAGCTTGACCTTGTACGCTTCCATGAAGCGCTGCATCCATTGCAGGTTGTGGCGCGCGCGGGCTTCGTACAGCACTGCCACGGGCAGGCTGACATCCTCATTGAGCAGATTCCAGTTCAGCGCGGCCACGCCCGCGGTGGTACAGGATTCCGGAAAGGCGCCCAGGCCTTTGCCGTTCGCGTCCAGGGGGGCTGCGGGGGAGGAGGAATTCGTCATGGGGGCGCCTGCTATGGAAAATATTTACGTCAAACCTGGTTTTTTTCATTATCGTGAAAAGAATTTACAAGCGGGAGCTAGGAGTTTCCCGTAGTCGGCGCTGTCCGGCGGTTGGCGCGACAATAGGAAAATCCTCCGACACAAGGAAAGCGTCATGCTGAAAGTTGCTTTGGGCCAGTTCGCCGTCAGCCGCGTCTGGGAAGAAAACGCCCAGGTCTGCATAGACTTGATGGAACGCGCCCGCGCCGGCGGCGCCGGCCTGCTGGTCCTGCCTGAAGGCATCCTGGCCCGCGACATCACCGATCCGCAGATCGTCCTGAAGGCGGCCCAGCCGCTGGACGGCCCCTTCATGAGCCGCCTGCTGGAAGCCAGCCGCGGCTCGCAGCTGGCGACCATGATGTGCGTACACGTGCCGACAGGGGAAGGGCGCGTCTGGAACACGCTGGTGACGCTGCGCGACGGCCAGATCCTGTCGCAATACCGCAAGCTGCACCTGTACGACGCCTTCAACATGAAGGAATCCACCAACGTCACGCCCGGCATCGACATTCCGCCGCTGCTGGACATCGGCGGCCTGCGCGTCGGCCTGATGACCTGCTATGACGTGCGTTTTCCCGAACTGGCGCGGCGCCTGGCGCTGGACGGCGCGGATCTGCTGGTGCTGCCGTCCGCCTGGGTCCGCGGCCCGTTGAAGGAAATGCACTGGGAAGTGCTGGTCACGGCCCGGGCGCTGGAAAACACTTGTTATGTGGCGGCCACCGGCGAATGCGGCGAACGCAACATCGGCTGCAGCATGGTGGTGGACCCGCTGGGCGTGGTGACGGCGCGCGCGGGCGAGGCGCCGGCGCTGGTGTTCGCCGACATAGACCCCGAGCGCCTGGCCCATGCCCGCAAGGTGCTGCCGGTGCTGGCGAACCGGCGCTTCGGACTGCCGGGGCTGGCCTAGGGCCATACCGGGGAGGCGCGGGCCGTTGCCATGGTGTAATGCTGACTTGAATTACTTGCTGTCTCCCCTCATCTCCTGCCAATGAGCAACGATCTCTTCGCGGCCGATCCTGCGCATCGGCCTTACGTGCCCCTGGCCGAACGGCTGCGCCCGCGTACGCTGTCCGACGTGGTCGGGCAGTCGCACCTGCTGGGGCCGGACAAGCCGCTGCGCGTCGCGTTCGAGTCGGGGCGCCCGCACTCCATGATCTTCTGGGGGCCGCCGGGCGTGGGCAAGACCACGCTGGCGCGGCTGATGGCCGACGGCTTCGACGCGCAGTTCATCGCCATCTCGGCGGTGTTGGGCGGGGTCAAGGACATCCGCGACGCCGTCACGGTGGCCCAGGTGGCGCAAGGCCAGGGGCGCCGCACCATCCTGTTCGTCGACGAGGTGCACCGCTTCAACAAGGCGCAGCAGGATGCGTTCCTGCCCTACGTGGAAAGCGGGCTGTTCACCTTCATCGGCGCCACCACCGAAAATCCTTCGTTCGAGGTCAATTCGGCGCTGTTGTCGCGGGCCCGGGTGTACGTGCTGCAATCGCTCACCGCCGAGGAACTGCAGCAGCTGGTTGACCGCGCGGTGCAGGCCCTGAACGACGGGCTGGAAGAGGGCGAGCGCATCCATGTCGATGCAGACGCGCGCGAACAGCTGGCGGCCTGGGCCGACGGCGACGCGCGCCGCCTGATCAGCGCGGTCGAAGTCGTGGCCGAATCGGCGCAGGCCGCCGGCCGGGACACGGTGGACGCGGCCTGGCTGGAGATCTCGCTGTCGCAGAACCTGCGCCGCTTCGACAAGGGCGGCGATGCGTTCTACGACCAGATCAGCGCGCTGCACAAGTCGGTGCGCGGTTCCAATCCCGACGCCGCGCTGTACTGGTTCTGCCGCATGATCGACGGCGGCGCCGACCCCAAGTACCTGTCGCGCCGCCTGGTGCGCATGGCGGTGGAAGACATCGGCCTGGCCGATCCCCGCGCCACCGACCTGGCCGTGAATGGCGCCGACATTTATGAACGCCTGGGCTCGCCGGAAGGCGAGCTGGCGTTGGCGCAGGCGGTGGTCTACATGGCCTGCGCCGCCAAGTCGAACGCCGTCTACAACGCCTACAACCAGGCGCGCAAGTTCGCGGCCGAGCACGGCAGCGCGCCGGTGCCTATCCACCTGCGCAACGCGCCCACCAAATTGATGAAGCAGCTGGGCCACGGCAAGGCCTACCGCTACGCGCACGACGAGCCGCATGGCTACGCTGCCGCCGAGCAATATTTCCCCGATGGACTCAATCCCTCCTTCTATCGGCCGACCGATCGCGGCCTGGAGGCTAAAATCCAGCAAAAGCTGGCATTCCTGCGCGAGCTGGACGCCCAGGAACGCGCCAAGAAACGGTAACGGGCCGCGCCCGTTGCTTCACGCAACCTCACCGATATCACCATGCTAGACCCGATACTGCTGCGCAAAGACCTGCAAACCGTCGTCGACCGCCTCAAAAGCCGTGGCGTGTCCTTCGACACGGAACGGTTCAATGAGCTGGAATCCCGCCGCAAGGCCGTCCAGACCGAAACCGAGTCCCTGCAAGCCCGCCGCAACGCGCTGGCCAAGCAGATCGGCCAGCTCAAGGCCAAGGGCGAGGACGCCAGCGCCGTCATGGCCGAATCCCAGGCCGTGCCCGTGCGCCTGAAGCAGCTCGAAGAAGAGCTGGCCGCCTTGCAGCAGCCGCTCAACGAATTGCTGATGTCGGTGCCCAACCTGCCGCACGCCAGCGTGCCGCTGGGCGAGTCCGCCGATGACAACGTCGAGGTGCGCCGCTGGCTGCCCGGCGCGGCCGGCGCCGACGGCAATCCGCCTGCCCTGGCGTTCGAGGCGCGCGACCACGTCGCCATCGGCGAACCCCTGGGGCTGGATTTCGACATGGCCGCCAAGCTGTCCGGCGCCCGCTTCTCGTTCATGCGCGGCCCCATCGCGCGCCTGCACCGTGCGCTGTCGCAATTCATGCTGGATTTGCAGACCGGCACGCACGGCTACACCGAGTGCTACACGCCCTACATCGTCAATGCTTCGACGCTGTACGGCACGGGCCAGCTGCCGAAGTTCAAGGACGACATGTTCGCCGTGTCCAAGGGCGGCGGCGACGACGATCCCAAGGTCGATGACCAGGGCAAGCCTTATGTGCGTGAAGACCAGTACCTGATCTCCACCTCGGAAATCACCCTGACCAGCGTGGCGCGCGACACCATCCAGGCCGCCGCCGACCTGCCGCTCAAGCTCACCGCGCATACCCCGTGCTTCCGTTCCGAAGCCGGCAGTGGCGGCCGCGACACCCGCGGCATGATCCGCCAGCACCAGTTCGACAAGGTCGAAATGGTGCAGATCACGCAGCCCGATCAGTCCTACGAGGCGCTGGAAGACATGGTCGGCCACGCCGAGCGCGTGCTGCAGCTCCTGGGCCTGCCGTACCGCGTGGTGCTGCTGTGCACGGGCGACATGGGCTTCGGCTCGGCCAAGACCTATGACCTGGAAGTGTGGCTGCCGGCGCAGAACACCTGGCGCGAGATTTCCTCGGTGTCGAACTGCGAGACCTTCCAGGCCCGCCGCATGCAGGCGCGTTTCCGCAATGCCCAGGGCAAGCCGGAATACGTCCACACGCTCAATGGTTCGGGTCTGGCCGTGGGCCGCGCGCTGGTCGCCGTGCTGGAAAATCACCAGCAAGCCGACGGTAGCGTGCTGATTCCGCAAGCGCTGCAGCCTTATATGGGCGGCCTGACGGTATTGAATCCGGCGGCGTAAGCCTGACGCGACATAGCCTGTCCATCCGTCATTTGGCGGAGTAAAAGACGGAGCCTTTGGGGCTCCGTTTTTTTTATTATCAATACATATTCCTGTCGCTTCAGGTCATTAACCTGGGGGCGAGAGCGCTTGATTATGATGTGAGCAATTGTGTATTCCAATAAAAGGGCCGGATAGTTACGGCACAATACGCCCCGTGTGCTACACGCTTCATTCACTTAAATAACAAGGAGTTGCCCATGACTTCAAGAATGATTGGAGATTTTCGTGTGAGATGCTCCGTGGCTCAGGAAGACGAGCAGGGCTACCGTGTGCAGATATGGACCCGCCGCGTCGGCGGTACCGCGCCGGAAAAATGCTGGACCGTGCCCGGGCAGGCGCCGTTTTCGAGCCTGCACGAAGCCGAGCAGGAAAGCCGGCAGTTGTTCCAGGGCATCAACGGGGTGCGCTTCAACGGTGAACCGGAGTTTGCCCATGCGTCCGCATAATGGCTGGTGGCGGTCGTCGAGCGAGCCCCGCCGTTGGATCGATCTCGTTCAGGAAGCGCCGCGGTGGGCCGATGACAAGGCCAGCAAAACCCCGCAGCAACCGGCCGTGCTGGCCGGCAAACCCGTGCAGGCCCCTACGGCCTGAGGCACCTTCGCGCGGCACCGGACATTGCCGCGCAGAAAAAAAGGCCACTCCTGCGAGTGGCCTTTGTCTTTTCCGGAGTTATCAGGCCTGCGCCTGGAGGCCGTCCCGCGGTTTAATCGTCGCGGTCATGTCCGCGGCCGCGGCCGTGGTGATGGTCGTGTCCGCGTCCGCGGCCATAGTAATAACCGCGGTCATAGTAGCGGCCGCCGCCGCGATAATAAACCGGCGCCGGGTAGACCACCGGCGGCGCGACATACACCGGCGCCGGGCGGTAATAGACGGGGGGCGGGGGCGCCACGTAAACCGGCTGGGGCGCGACGTAGACCGGCGCGGGGTACACGACGCCCGGGATGCCGATCGAGATGCCGACGTCCACGCGAGCCAGGGCGACGCTGGAGATCAGCAGACCAGCGGCACCAGCACCAGCGATAAGCCATTTTTTCATGTTGCACCTGCCTGCCGCATGACGCAGCAAAGTTGAGTATTCGTTGATGCCATTTTCGGGTTTTTTGATCAGGCAGACGTAAGCGGGCCGG
The DNA here is from genome assembly GCF_059760445.1 of Achromobacter sp. D7-1. NCBI lineage: Bacteria > Pseudomonadati > Pseudomonadota > Betaproteobacteria > Burkholderiales > Alcaligenaceae > Achromobacter > Achromobacter sp. D7-1. Next base: position 38,143 of record NZ_JCBAMT010000040.1, read on the forward strand.
CGTCAATCGCGACAATCCGCAACCGTCCCCGCAAACGCGGCATGCGGCTTGCTGCCATGCAGCAGCAATTGCCCGCTCTGGAGCGGCCACGAATGAAATCGATTGAAATCGCCTGGAATCAGGTGAAGTCGGGCGGGCAGGTTACAGGCGGTCACCATCCGCCCCTGTTTCCCGGTAACGGCGTTGCGCGGACGCAGCAGTTTCTGGGCTGCGAGCGCAAGCCGCGCTAGGCGTCCGGCTCGTCGTCGGCCTGCTGGCGGCGGAATTCGACGACCCATACCCAGGGGTTGGCGGCCCAGGCATGTGAGCCGTAGCGCTCGCACCAGGTCAATGCAAACGCTGTTTGCAGCGGCACGCCCGGCAGCAGGGCGGAGCTTTGATACAGGGCCTGCGTGCCTTCGGCGCGGGCATCGGCCTCGGACAGCGTTTGCAGGCGTTGGACCCGCACCCCGACGATCACTGCGGTGGCGAAGGTATTGCCGACTTCATCGGTCAATTCGATGCTGTCGCCGGATTTTCCATAAGGGCACCTGACCCAGCTGGAGGTCTTGCGCAGTTCGGTTGGATGATCCAGCGAAGGGCCCATGGCCACCCATCTGCCGGAATCGGCGGCATCCGCATACCAGACCGTGGTCAGCTTGGTGGGCTGCGGCTTCAGGATGCGCCGGCTCTGTACTTTGTGGCCGTCCAAAACAGCTTGTTTAAGCGGCTCGCTGAATTGAAGAGACTGCCTTTTCATACGCTCGCGGTTCCTCTCACGATCAAAGCATATGCGCCCATGCGGCGACTGCCGGGTCGACGCATGCCAACGGTGCGGGCGGTTTGGGCCTGGAATCGGGAAGTATGCCGCCTCATGACCATCATGTCAGGCATAGCCTGGGTTTTTGTGTCTTTTTGAATACGGCGCGGGGATGTTTGTATACTCGAAACATGACTACAAACCTGCATGATCTCAAGCCGGGTTACTACTGGTACACCATGGCGAACGACCCGCTGGCCATCATTCATATCCACGAGGATGGCGGCGCCACGCTGATGGGCACGGACTACCGCATCGGCGCCGAAGGCGTGGCCGACATGGTCCGCCAGGGCGAACGTTTTTTCTGGATAGAACCGCCTCAAGCCTGAGTCGACGGCGCGTGCCGCCTGGTCTGTGCAAGGCCGGCCGCCACGCGCGGCGCCTGGAAGCCTGCCATGACTGATCTGTTGTTGAAGAATGTCCGCGCGCCGCAAGGCGCCGCGGTGGATGTGCTGGTGCGCGACGGACTCATCCAGAGTATCGGGCCCGGCCTCGCCGCCGAGTCCGGCGTGCCTGTCGAGGACGGCTTGGGCGCCTTGCTGCTGCCGGGCCTGGTCGAAGGCCATACGCATCTGGACAAGACCACCTGGGACTCGCCCTGGTACGTGAACGAGGTGGGGCCGGCGCTGACCGACCGCATCGAGAACGAGCGGGCTTGGCGCGCCCGCAGCGGCCATGATGCGGCCAGCCATTCGCGCGCCCTGGCGCTGGCCTTCCTGCGCGAAGGCACGACCCGCATCCGCACTCATGTGGACATCGATACCGACGCCGGACTGCGCCACCTGGAAGGCGTGCATGCCACGCGCCGGGAGCTGGCCGGACGCGTCGAGATCCAGACCGTGGCCTTTCCCCAATCGGGCTTGTTGATCCGGCCCGGCACGGCCGAACTGCTCGACCAGGCCCTGGCGCAGGGCGCGGACGTGCTGGGCGGCCTGGATCCGTCGGCCATAGACCGCGATCCGGCGAGGTCGCTCGACGTGTTGTTCGGCATCGCCGGCAAGCATGGCAAACCTATCGATATCCATTTGCACGAACCGGGCGAACTGGGCGCATTCACGCTGGACCTGATCCTGGACCGGGTCCAGGCGCTGGGCATGCAGGGCAAGGTCGTCATCAGCCACGCCTTCTGCCTCGGCGGCGTGGACGCGAAGCGGCTGGACGGCCTGCTGCGGCGGCTGGCCGCGTTGGATGTGGCCTTGTTGACCACGGCGCCGCCATCGCGTCCCGTGCCGGCCGTGCGCGCCTGTCGCGAAGCAGGGGTGACGATCTTCGGCGGCAACGACGGCATCCGCGACACCTGGACTCCTTACGGCAGCCCCGATATGCTGGCGCGCGCCATGCTGATTGGCCTGCGCAACGACCTGCGGCGCGACGATGAGGTCGAGTGGGCTTTCGATTGCGTGACCGCGGCCGCGGCCCGCGCCTGTGGTTTCGCGGACTATGGCTTGGCGCCGGGGGCGCGCGCCGACCTGGTGCTGGTCGACGCCAGTTGCATCGCGCAGGCCGTGGCAACGCGGGCGCCGCGCCGATTGGTGGTTTCTGGCGGTGTGGTCGTGGCTCGCGATGGCCGCGACGCGGACCCGCAGCGCTGATCTTCCGCGCTTAGCCCAGGCCGAGCTGAGCCTCGGCCATTTCCACGAACGCCTGCATCAGCGCCGAACGTACGCCCGACCGCAGCCATATCGCGCCCACCGTGCGCACCGGGCAAGGCGGCGGTAGCGGCCAGCGCCTGACGCGGGCTGGCGGTTCGCCCGTGGTCGCCCAGTCGGGCAGCAGCGCCACGCCCAATCCTTCCGATACCAGCTTGGCGATGGAGTCGATGCCATCGAGCTCGAAGCGCACATGCGGCCGCAAGCTGCGCGCTCGCAGGTAGTCGTCGGCCATTTTGCCGCCCACCACGCTGCGGTCATAGCAGATGTAGGGTTCGCGGGCGATGACCGCCAGCGGATCGCGCACCTTCATGTCGACCGGCGTGACCAGCACCAGGGGCTCCTGCCGCAGGTCTCGCCAGGCGCAGGTCTTGGGGATGGCGAACAGCGGATGCACCAGCAGTGCGCCGTCCAGTTCTCCCGACAGCACCTTGCCGTAGAGCAGGGTGGTGGGTGCAGGTTCTATGTAGATTTCGATGTGGGGATGGCGCGCGGTCCAGGTGCGCAGCACGGGCGGCATGATGCCGGTCAGCGCGGTGGGGGTGGCGCCCAGGCGCAGCGGCCCCGCGGGCAGTTCGGTGTCGGACGCGGCGGAACGCAGGTCGCGCACGTCGCGCAGGATGGCGCGGGCGCGCTCCAGAATCCGCAGGCCCGCCTGCGTGGGTTTCACGGTGCGGCCGGAGCGCGCGATCAAGGCGCTGCCCATGTCCGCTTCCAGCGCGCGCAAGCGCTGCTGCACCGTGGCGGGCGTCAGCCCCTGGTGGCGCGCGGCCTGGGCGATGGAGCCCAGCTCCACCACGTGCACGTAGGTTTGCAGAAAGCGGGAATCCACCGGCGTGGCCCTCCTTAAAAGACGTTTTTTCCATATTCTAAAGATGGATGAAGATAATTGTTGTTTTCTTTGGCCGCGGCAAGAATACAGACAGAGCGTTGAGGCCGCGCACGCCGCGCCGGCCCCGCCCGACCATCCCGCTTACCAAGGAGCCAGTTGTGCCCATCATTGAATCCATAGACGTGTGCGCCGCCGCGGTGCCCCTGGACAAGGTCACCTCGTTTTCGAACCGCAGCGTGTCGACCCGCCACTACGGCCTGGTGAAGGTCCGCTCCTCCGACGGCGTGGAAGGCATCGGCTTCTGCTACGTGGGCAGCGCGGGCGGCGCCATCTTCGAGGCCGCGGTGCGGGATCTGCTGGGGCCCGTGCTGCTGGGCAAGGATTCCCATGCCGTCGAGGGCCTGTGGCAGGCCATGTATCAGGAAGCCCTGCTGCAGGGCCGGCAAGGCACGGTGATGCGGGCGCTGAGCGCCCTGGACATCGCGCTGTGGGACCTGAACGCCAAGGCCGTCGGCCTGCCGTTGCACAAGTACATGGGCGCGGTCGAACTGGAGACCGTGCCGGCCTACGCCAGCGGCGGCTATTACCTGGACGGCAAGACCCCCCAGCACCTGGGCGAGGAAATGGCGAGCTATGTGGACAAGGGCTTCCGCGCCGTGAAGATGAAGACCGGCCGCCTGTCCCCGGCCGAGGAAGAGGCCCGTTTGAAGGCCGCGCGCGAGGCCATCGGACCCGACGTCGAACTGATGATGGACTGCAACAACGCCTGGCAGGACGTGACCCAGGCCATGCAATACATTCGCCGCTTCGAACAGTACGATCCGTACTTCATCGAAGAACCCTTCGGCCCCGACGATATCGACAGCCATGCCAAGCTGGCGCGCCTGACGCGCTTGCCCATCGCCACCGCCGAGATCGGCTATGGCCGCTGGTATCACAAGGAGTTGCTGGACAAGGGCGCGGCCGGCATCCTGCAGACCGACGCGGCTGTCTGCGGCGGGATCACCGAATGGAAGCGCATCGCGGCGACGGCGGCCAGCTACGGCGTCGTGGTCTGCCCGCACTGGTTCCATGACGTGCACGCGCCGCTGGTTGCCGCCACGCCGAATGCGCGCTATGTCGAATTCTTCTGGGACGACCAGGTGCTGAATTTCCGCAGGCTGGTGGATCGCCAACTGACCCACAAGCAGGGGCGCGTGGTGCTGCACCAGGAACCCGGCCTGGGCTTCGGTTTCGATGAGCGCATGGTCGAACGCTACGGCAAGTGGAGCCGCGTCGGCAAATAATGGCCGGAACGCGGTCGGTCGGCATCGCCGCCGACTGGCCGCGACGAGCCGCGCAGGAGCGCCGCAGCCAGGTCGCGCAAGACGGCCGGAGGCGGTGAATGCTGGCAGTGTTTCGATAACCAGTCGCCGGCCATCGGACCGGCGCGCGAGGAGACAGCAATGCAACGTAGGCAATTCATGACCGGCGCCGCTGCGCTGGGGGCCGCGCTGGTCCTGCCGGCGGCGGCGCGGGCGCAAGACCTGCCGCAGGGGCCGGTCAAGATCGTAGTGGGTTTTCCGGCTGGCGGCGGCACCGACGTGCTGGCGCGCCTGCTGGGGCAGAAGCTGGGCGTGATGTGGAACATTCCCGTCATCGTCGAAAACCGCGCGGGCGCGGCCGGCATCATCGCCGCCGAGCAGGTGGCGCGCCAGCCCAACGACGGCAACACGCTGTTGATGGCGCACGTCAACAGCCACGGCATCGCGCCGGGTCTGCAGCCCAAGCTGGCCTATTCCGTGGAGCGCGATTTCACGCCCATCGCGCTGGTCGGCAAGACCCCCACCATCCTGATGGGCGGCGCCGCGCAGCCCGCCAAGACGCTGCCCGAACTGGTCGCGCTGTGCAAGGCGCAGCCGGGCAAGATCGTTTTCGGTTCGGCCGGCAGCGGTTCGGCGCAACACCTGGCGCTGGAAATCTTCAAGGCCCGCGCCGGCATCGACGTGCTGCACGTGCCTTACAAAGGTTCGGCGCCCTTGATGAACGACCTGCTGGGCGGCCACGTGCAGTATTGCTTCGAAGGCATGACCACTGCCACGCCGCTGGTGCAATCCGGCAAGGTGATCGCGCTGGCGCAGACCCTGCTGCAGCGCTCCAAGAGCCACCCCAATGTGCCGACCGTGGCCGAGCAGGGCTATCCCGGCTTCGAGGCCAGCATCTGGTTCGGCATGGTCGGTCCGGGCAAGATGCCCGCCGCCATGGTCCAGCGCATGAACCAGGACATCGACCGCGTCCTGGCGATGGCCGATGTGCAGGAAAAGCTGGCGCAGGTGGGAGCGGAGGACGGCGGCGGCAGCGTCCAGCGCTTCGCTGACTTCATGAAGCAGGAGCAGCAGAAGTACGCCCAGACCATCCGCGACGCGAAGATCGTGGCTGAAGGCTGAGGCGCCGCCGGCGGGCGGAAATTGATGGAGACACTGGCCCCCCAAAAAGTGTAAAAAGATATAACCTCGCCTGCCGGCGATTCCTGGGGACGGCCTCGATGCCGCGCAAGTTAGTAATCGGCATCGCCATCGCTCTCGCCGCCGCAGCGGCGCTGCTGCCCATCGGCTTCGCACTGCATATGTCCTGGTCCCGCGCCGTCGCGGGCGAACAGCGCTACCTGGATGACCAGGCCCAGCGCATCCTGACGGAAACCCAGGACCTGCTGGACCAGACCGTGGCCACGCTGCGCGACTTGGACGGCCTGGCGTTCGATCCCTGTTCACCGCAGCACATCCGCCATATGCGGGCCCTGGCCCTGCGGGACCGGGCCGTGGACGACCTGGCCTATGTGGCGGGCGGAGTCGTCCTATGCACTACCTGGGGCGTGCCCAGCTACGAGGAGCCGCTGGTTCCGGCCCAGGTCGAACTGGCCAACGGCGCACGCCTGCTGCTGGACGCGGTGCCTGTACTGAGCCCCGGCATCAGGATGGTTGCCGTGCGCCATGGCGATTACAGCGCCTTGTTCGAACCGGGCCGGTTCACCGAAAAGGCGGCTACCGACGGCGCCCAGCTCGCCGTGGTCCTGCCGGGCGTGGGCATGCTCGGCACCCGCAATGACCCCGACCTGGTGCTGGTGTCGCAGGCGCTCAACGGCGGCAAGCTGGACATCGATGAGGCCTATCTCAGCGCCGTCGCGCGCAATGCGGACCTGGCCGTCGTCCTGCTCGAACCACAAACCGAAGCGTTGGACATGTTGCCGCGCGAACGCCTGTTCTGGCTGCCCATCGGCGCGCTGGTCGCCGGTGTCATGATCGCGCTGGTGGTCTGGCTGTCGCGCCGGCGCCTGTCCATCGCGGGCGAACTGGCCGCCGGCATCAGGCGGCGGGAGTTCGTCGTGCACTACCAGCCTATCATCGATCTACGCACCGGCCGCTGCATCGGCGCGGAGGCGCTGGTCCGATGGACAAGGCGCTGCGGCAATACGTTGCGGCCCGACCTGTTCATCTCCATCGCCGAAGACAACGGATTGATGACCCGCATCACCGAAGAAGTGTTCCGCCTGGTCATCCGGGACATGGAGGATCTGCTCGGTGAGGACCGCGGGGCGCACATCTCCGTCAACCTGAGCGCCAGCGATCTCAAGGACGGGCGGGCGCTGCGGGTGCTGCAGCGCATGCTCGAAGGGACGGCCATCGACCCCCGGCAAATCTGGCTGGAAGCCACCGAGCGCGGCTTCATGGATGTCGACAAGGCTTGCAGCGTCATCGAGCAGGCCCGCGCGCAAGGCCATGCCGTGGCCATCGACGACTTCGGCACGGGCTACTCCAGCCTGTCCTATCTCCAACGGCTGCCGCTGGATTCGCTGAAGATCGACAAGTCCTTCGTCGACACCATCGGCACCGATTCCGCCACCCACAAGGTGACGGACCACATCATCGACATGGCGAAGTCGCTGAACCTGCTGACCGTGGCCGAAGGCATCGAGCGCCAGGAGCAGGAAGACCACCTGAAAGCGCGCGAGGTGGATTTCGGCCAGGGCTGGTTGTATGGCAAACCCATGCCGGCACCGGAGTTCATCGCCTACTACAAGAAAAACGTGGCCAGCACGCCGCCGCCCAGCCGGATGCCCGACGCGCGGGTGTGAGGCGAGGGGCGATACGCCCTGAAGTGCCAGCAGATCCCGTGTCGCTTTGGCGAATACGGGAAACCTCGCATTGTTCCCGGCGCGTGCCCTTCTTAATAATAGAATCAGAATTCAAATTCTAAATAAAGAGCCACGGTAGCTTGAGAGGCGGCGTAGGTGGAGAAGGGCCGTTGCAGGAGTTGTCGACGTGGCTCGTCACAACAAACCTGAGGAGACACTTGTGGGTCAGGAAGTCGCTATTCGTCGGGGCGAGCCGCCATGCCGGCCGGATTCATCAACGTTGCGGGTTTCGGGCGGCATCTCTCGCCTGCTTTCGCGCTTGAGTGTGGGCGTCATAGTCCTGCTGTCGTGCGCGACCGGGGGCGACTCGATAGCGGCGACCCTGCAGTTCTATGGTCTTATCGATACCTTCGTGATGTACGCCCGCAATGGTGGCGATTCCAACTTCAGGATGGGTAGCGACAGCGGCAGATTCCCCCGCGAACAAGCGACCGCTACCGATTCGTTCTGGGGCCTCCTGGGGGTTGAAGATTTGGGGGATGGGGTGCAAGTCCAATTCCGTCTGGAAGGCGGCGTGCACATGACCAACGGCGCGACGCGCTATCCAGACACTCTCTTCAACCGCGAGGCAAACCTGGCCATCGGTTCGGCATCCTGGGGGACGCTCAAGTTGGGCAGACAGTATCCGGCGGTGGTGTCCCATACCACCGATCCGTTCTTCTTTTCCGAAGCGTTCTCACCCGCGGCCTCGGCTTCTCAAATGATGGTGGATCTTGGGGAGGGCGCCGCAAGGATACAGGTGCGGGTCAACGACGCCATTTCATATCAGACGCCGTCGATGAACGGGCTGGTCATCCACGCGCTATATGCCCCGCAGCAGCGCAAGAAGCTGTTCGCGATGAATGGAGATAACGCCAGCGGGCCCACCGAGGGCGACACCGGCGCCCTGGTGACCTACACCAGTGGGCAGTGGGTGCTGGGCGGCTCCTACAATGCGTTGCGGTCGGAGTCGTCGCACGGATCATTCCGTACCGATATGTTCGTCGCCAGCACCACGTATACGACTGGCGCGCTGCAATCCTCCATCGTGTACACCCTGATGCGGCCCAAGGCGCCGGGCACCATTTCCGCGCAGATTATGACCTTGAACTCCTTATGGCAGCAGGGCCCGCACGTGTTGCGCGGCACGCTGCTCTACCGGGCGCTCAATGGCCGATCGGACCACACGATAGGCGGCTTGCTCGGCTACGACTACGAGCTGTCGAAGCGGTCCAGCGTCTACACGCGGGCGGGGGGCTTCAAGAACACTTCCAGGGCCTTCTATGGGCTCGGCGCCAGCGTGCCAACGGAGATGGGCGCCAGTTCCACTGTTCTCGCGCTCGGCGTCATGCACCGGTTCTGACGCCGGCCGGCAGGACTTGCCGGACCCTTTGGGCCGCAGCGCCTAGCGCGCCTGCGGTTCCACCCAACCCGCCGTGGCCGAAATCGAGCGGGCTTTTTCACTGAGCAGCCGCGCCGTATCGGATTGCAGATCATCGTCGATGGCGCCCACCGGGCCCATCAGCGTGATGGCCGCCTTCATCTCGCCCAGCATGTCGAAGATGGGCGCCGACAGCGACGTGAAGTGCGGCAGCAGCGCATCGCGGCAGCGGCTGAGGTGGTGCAGGAGCACTTCCTCGCGGATGGCCTGCACGTCTTTCTGGGTGTAGGACCTGGCGGTCGCGCCATAGCCGTCTGCCCCTGCCGTGGCCATTTCCTGCTCCAGCAGTTCGCGCGTGCTGGCTTCCGGCAAGTGGGCCAGGAAGTTGCGGCCCAGCGCGGATGACAGCAACGGCAGCACGCTGCCCACGCGCAGTTCCAGCAGGGGGCGGCTGCGGGCGCCTTCGACGCGGTAGACGATGGTTGGGCCCTTGTTGCCCCACACGCCAAGGAACACGGTGTGGCCGGTGATCGCGGCCACTTCGGCCATGATGGGCCGGGCGGTGGTGAACACGTCGAACTGCTCCAGCGCCGCCAGACCCAGCCGCAAGGCATAAGGTCCCAGGCCGTAGTGGCCGGTATCCGCGTGCTGCTGCACCACGCCCACCTTCTGGAAGCTGACCAAGTAGTAGTGGACGTTGGGCACCGTCAATTCACAGGCGTCGGCGATTTCCTTCAGGGGCAGGGGGCGGCCGGCCTTGCGGATGACGTCCAGGATCCGGAACCCCACTTCGATCGACTGGATGCCCCTGCGCGCGGCGGCAGGCGCCTGTTCCGCGTTCTTTTCTACCTTGCCGGCGGGCCTTGCCATTGCTGCCTCCACTGATTTTCTGGCGGGAGTTTAGCAGCGGGGCGTACCGCTTCCGCCAGGGCCCAACGGCCGACGCGCCGGGTTTTCCCTAGTTTTTCATGCTCTGATTTAGGTTTGATAATAGTTAATGACTACAGCATTATCAATCTAAAGCGATTGGGGAAAGCAGGCATGGAAGCGAATGTGGCAATGCAGCGGATCGACGCGAGTCCGACGCTCAGCAGGAAGGAGGAACGCCAGGTGGTGGTGGCCTCGACCCTGGGCACCTTGTTCGAGTGGTACGACTTTTTCATCTACGGGACCCTGGCCGTCTTCATGAGCCAGGTGCTGTTCCCGCAGGACAACCCCACGGTCGCGCTGCTGGCCGCGCTGGGCGCGCTGGCGGTGGGCTTCATCATCCGGCCGCTGGGCGCGGTGATGTTCGGCTACCTGGGCGACAAGCTGGGCCGCAAGTACACCTTCCTGATCACCGTGGTCATGATGGGCGGCGCAACCGTGCTGATCGGCTGCCTGCCCACCTATGAATCGGCCGGCCACCTGTCGTGGATCCTGCTGCTGACCCTGCGCGTGGTGCAGGGCCTGGCGGTGGGCGGCGAGTACGGCGGCGCGGTCATCTATGTGGCCGAGCACTGCGAGCCCAAGCGCCGCGGATTGTTGACGGGCTGGATCCAGATCACCTCGTCGGCGGGCCTGATCCTGTCCCTGATCGTGATTCTGTGTACCCAGGCAGCCATGAGCGCGGAGGATTTCCGGCAATGGGGCTGGCGCCTGCCGTTCATCCTGTCGATTGTGATGTTGGCGATTTCGATCTACGTGCGCGCCAAGCTGCATGAGTCGCCCGTGTTCACGCGCATGAAGCAGCAGAACCGCCTGTCCAAGAACCCGGTCAAGGAAACCTTCGGCCAATGGTCCAGCCTGCGGCTGGTGCTGCTGGCGCTGATCGGCGTCACCGCCGGCCAGGGCGCGACTTATTTCACCGGCCAGTTCTACGTCATGATCTTCCTGCAGCAGGCCGTGCAGCTGGACCAGACCAGCGTCTACACGCTGATCCTGATCGGCTTCATCATCGGCGCGCCGACCTTCGTGCTGTTCGGCTGGCTGTCGGACCGCATCGGCCGCAAGTGGATCATGATGGTCGGCCTGTTCGTTGCCGCCATCGGCTACCACTCCATGTTCGAGGTGCTGCTCAAGGCTGGCAATCCGGCGCTGGCCCAGGCCATGCAGAGCACGCCGGTGCGCGTGCATGCCGACACCAGCGGCGGCGCCTGCGACTTCGGCCTGCAGGCGGCAATGATAGGCAGCCATGCCGACCACAAGAAGGTCTGCGTGCAGGCCAAGAAATTCCTGGTCGGCAAGGGCATCAACTTCGAATACGCCGCGCCGCTGCCCGGCCAGAGCATCGCCATGAGCGTGGGCGGCACGACCGTCAACGGCTTTGACCGCGCCGCATACACCAGCGCGCTGACGGCCGCCGGCTATCCGGAGCGCGCCGATCCCGCGCGCGTCGACCGCACGACCATCATCCTGATCCTGGTGCTGATGACCGCCGTCGTCGCCATGGTCTACGGCCCGGTGGCGTCCTATCTGGTCGAACTGTTCCCGGCCCGCATCCGCTATACGGCGCTATCCTTCCCGTATCACATCGGCGCCGGCATCTTCGGCGGTATCGTGCCGTTTACCGCCACCTACCTGGCCCAGGCCAGCGGCAATATCTTTGGCGGCCTGATGTATCCGGTCGTCGTGACCGCGGTGGTCGGCGTCATCGGCAGCCTGTTCCTGCCGAATACCCGCGCCCGCGCCATCGACGAAGACGCCGCGCACTGAGAAAAAAGGAGAGACATGTCCATGCAACAGAGCTTCAAGGCTGCCGTCATCCAGGCGGCCTCCATTCCGACCGACAGCATCGCCTGCGCCGAGAAGGCGGCGTCCCTGATCCGCCAGGCGGCCGAGCAGGGCGCCCGCGTGCTGGTGTTCCCCGAGGCCTTCCTCGGCGGCTACCCCAAGGGCAACTCCTTCGGCGCGCCCATCGGCATGCGCAAGCCCGAAGGCCGCGACGCCTTCGCCAGCTATCACCGCCAGGCCATCCGCCTGGACGGCGAGGAAGTCGCGCTGGTGGCCCAGGCCGCGGCCGACACCGACAGCTTCGTGGTCATGGGCTGCATCGAGGCCGATGGCGGCACGCTGTACTGCACCGTGCTGTACTTCAACGGCCGCGAAGGACTGGCGGGCAAGCACCGCAAGCTCATGCCCACCGCCGGCGAACGCTTGATCTGGGGCTTTGGCGACGGCTCCACCATGCCCGTCTTCGACACCCCCTACGGCAAGATCGGCGCCGTCATCTGCTGGGAAAACTACATGCCCATGCTGCGCATGTACATGTACAGCCAGGGCGTGGCGCTATATTGCGCGCCGACCGCCGACGACCGCGATTCCTGGATTCCCAGCATGCGCCACATCGCGCTGGAAGGCCGCTGCTACGTCCTTACCGCCTGCCAGCACCTGCGCCGCGACGCCTATCCCGACGACTTCGAATGCGCGCTGGGCGATGCGCCCGACACCGTGTTGATGCGCGGCGGCAGCGCCATCATCGATCCGCTGGGCGAAGTGCTGGCCGGCCCGGATTTCTCCGCCGAGACCATTCTGTACGCGGACATCAATCCCAACCAGATCCTGCGCGGCAAGTACGACTTCGACGTCTCCGGCCATTACGCTCGTCCGGATGTGTTCCAGTTGCAGGTCGACACGCGCGAAAAGCGCGCCGTCTCGGCGCTGAACGGCGGCCAGAAACAGGAGGCTTGAGTCATGCATTTTGATTTCAGCGCCTTGCCGACGCAGACGGTCTACAACGTGCTGACCTCGACCGTCACGCCGCGCCCGATCGCGTGGCTCACCACGATTTCCGGCACAGGCGTTGTCAACGCGGCTCCTTTCAGCTTCTTCAATGTCATGGGGCCTCAGCCGCCGACGGTTGCCATCGGGCTGATGCGCCATGCCAGCGGCGAACTGAAGGATTCCGGCGCCAACATCATCGAGAACGGCGAGTTCGTGGTGAACCTGGTGCCGGAGTCGCTGGTCGCGCAGATGAATCAGACCTGCGCCGATTATCCGGCGGACGTGGATGAACTGGCGGCGGCCGGCTTGACCGCGCTGCCGGCAACCCATGTGCGTCCCCCGCTGATCAAGGGCTCTCCGGTGTCGCTGGAATGCGTCAGCCAGGCGACCATCGTGACCGGCCCGCGCCAACTCGTGGTGATCGGCCGGGTGCTGGGCGCGCATGTCGACGACGCCTATGTGCAGGATGCCGAGCGCGGCTACATGGACACGCCGGCCATGGGGCTGATTGCGCGCATGCATGGCGGCGGCTGGTACGCGCGCAGCACGGACCTGTTTCAGTTGGCGCGGCCGACGGCGCCGTTGTGATAGTCAGGCGGGGGCGGCCTGCGCACTTGCCATATGGTGCCAAAGTGACATGGGTCCATAGGTGGGGCTGCGCTTCGGATCCCTCTGCCCGGCCCCGGCTCACGGCCTCTGCTCATGAACGGGGTCCGAAACCAACGCATTAGGCGACTGCCAGCCGAGGACCCCGGAGCCATCCGAAGCGCAGCCCCGCCGGGGCGAGCATCGGAATGGCGCAGGGCAGCCTCGGCGGCTAAAGAACCCCAACATCCGCAAGCTCGAAGCCCTGCCGCCCCGCTGATGATGACGTGCCCCCGAAAGCTGGATTCACGTCCAACTTTCGGTGGTCGGTTCAGACCCGCGACAGCCTGCATTAGGCCAGCGCTTCCTCATCCTTCAATATCTGCATGGCCTTGCCCAAGGCGACCTGGTAGCGCCGCTGCTCCTGGGCGACGCGGTCCGGCGTCCATTGATAGAAGCCCTTCAGGGAGGGCGACTTGACGCCTATGTTGCCCTGCTCGACCAGCTCGCGCATGAGAGCGCTGGGCCGGTCGTCCGTACGCAGGTGCGGATACATGGTCGCGGCCGCCGCGCAATGGATGTCGATGCCGGCCAAATCCTTCTGCAGCAGCGGGCCGGCCGCGATGTAGCGGAACCCGAACCCGTAACGCACGGCAGTGTCCACGTCCTCGGCGGACGCGAAGCCTTCCTCGACCAGCGCGATCGCCTCGCGCATCAGCGCGTGCTGGATGCGGTTGGCAAGGAATCCCGGCACGTCGCGCTTGACCTGCACCGGCTTCTTGCCGGTATCGCGCATGATGCGGCTGACTTCCTGGGCCATGGCCTCATCGGTCGCCTCGCCGCGTATCACTTCCACGGCGGGCACCAGGTGGGCGGGCATGAAGTAGTGCAGGCCCACCATGCGCGCGCGGGTCTGCAAGCCCTCGCCGATGGCGCTGATCGGAAAGCTCGACGAATTGCTGGTCAAGGGTATGGAGGCAGGCGCCAGCTGTTCCAGCCGGGCGAACACCGCGCGCTTGGTTGCCAGCAGTTCCGGCACGCACTCGACCACGATGCGCGTATCGCTCCAGTCGATTTCCTCCATGGTTGCGCTGGTCGCGATGCGCTCGGCGTCGGCCTGGCCGCCGATCATTTCGCTGGACGCGTTCACGCGCTGTGTCGCGGCTGCGCGCGCGGCCGCATCGGGCTCCACCAGCCACACGCGCCAGCCCGCCGCATGAAAACCGGCGGCGACGTCGGCCCCCATGGTGCCCGCGCCCAGCACAATTGCCTGATCCATCTGTTCTGTCCTTTTGGTAGTTGGAGAATGTCTTACTCAGAGGGCCTGCGGCGCCGGCAGGTACATGGGCTTGCCCGCCACGTCGAGGTCGACGCGCAGGATGCTGGCCGAACTGGACTCGGTGATGTAGAGCGTGCGCCCCGCTGGTCCGCCGAAGGCCAGGTTGGTGGTGTGCAGCCCCTCGGGAGACTGGATGCGCAAAGCCGGCTGGCCCAGCGCATCCATGCACCAGACGGTGCCCAGCCCCACGTGGGCGATGCATAGGCCGCCCTGCGCATCCAGCGCCAGGCCGTCCGGCCCGCCGCCGCCCGACATCTGGATGAAGGTGCCGACCTTGCCGACCTGGCCGTTGCGCAACAGCGGCACCTTCCAGATGGCATTGGCCCGCGTCGCCGCGACATACAGCGCGTGCTCGTGCAGATCCATGACCAGGCCGTTGGGGCTGGGTATGCAGTCGAGCAGGCAATCCAACTGCCCGTCCGGGCGCAAGCGGAACAGGCGCCCGGACGGATCCTGCCAGCCGGTCATGCCCTGGTCGGTGAAATAGAGATCTCCCGCCTCCGAGAAGAACAGGTCGTTGACGCCCTTGAAGCGCTCGATGTTGTAGCGCTCCAGCACCGGGCGCACCTCGCGGCGCTCGAGGTCGAACTGCATGATGCCGTGCTTGTAGTCGGCGATGAAGATGCGGCCGTCGCGGTGGAACTTGAGGCCGTTGGGCCAACCGTCGTATTGCACGAGCGGTTCGAATTCACCGCGCTCGTCGACGCGCAGGACGCGGCCGTTGATGACGTCCACGCAATACAGCAGGCCGTCCGGCCCGAAGGACGGCCCCTCCAGCAGCGAGCGCGGCGGATTGCCTTGCGGTTGGCCGGCGACCCACTCGTTCAGGTCCTGGCCCTGCCACTTCAGCTCGTCGGGCAGCCGGGCGTGGACCTTGGCCTGAATCCTGGGAACGGGATCGTAGAACATGCGGGTCTCCTCTGATTTTCTGGACGGGAATCTATGCGTCCCGTTTCGAGCAAAATTCTAAGGAGAGCCGAGCATTTAAGGAAATGAAATATATCGAACGAAATTTTCAAAAAAAACGATAGTTGATTTTTCCCGTCCCCAAGGAACTAATGGGTCTTGCGGGCCCGCGCATACGTCGAGCAGCCGCGCGACCGCTCAGAGGCACGATAAGATGATGCGTCCCCTCTTGCCGCTGCCGCTCCATGCTCCGTCTTGCTATCCGCACCGTTCTCGTACTCCTCATTGCCGGTTCGGCATTGCTGCTGCTACGTGGCAACGGCGGCCCGCAACTGATTCATAGCGAAGATTCGCAGTTCGGCAAACTGCTCGTGTTCGAGGAAAACGGCGAGCGCTGCATGAACTTCAACTCCATGCACGACGTCGGCCGCCAGACCTGCATGAGCCTGGAGCATCCCGGGCAGTTGGTGTTTTCCTACACGCGCATGATGATGACCGCGCTCTACATCAATCCCAAGCCGCGGAACATACTGATCGTCGGATTGGGCGGCGCCACGCTGCAAAAGACCTTGGCCGCGCTGCTGCCCGATACCGTCATCGATACCGTGGAAATCGATCCGGCGGTAGGCAAGGTTGCGGCGCGCTACTTCGGCTACCAGCAGGGCCCCAGGCAGCGCCTCTACCTGGAAGATGGCCGCGCCTACATCGAACGCGCCCATCGCGAAGGTCTGCAGTACGACATGGTGATGCTGGATGCCTTCGACGTCGACTACATCCCCGAACACCTGATGACGCTGGAGTTCCTGCAACACGTGCGCGGCATCCTCGCGCCGGGCGGCGTGGCGGTGGCCAACACCTTCACCGAGAGCCAGCTTTACGCGCGCGAGTCGGCGACCTATGCGGCGGTGTTTGGAGCATTCTTCAATCTGCAAACGGGCAATCGCGTCATCATGGCGGTCAACGGCGAGCTGCCCGGCCGCGATGAACTGGCGCGCAATGCCGCGGCGTTGGACGCCAGCCTCGGGCCTTTGGGCGTCGATCTCAAGGAAGCCTTGGGCCTGTTCTCGCGTCGGGAAGATATTGCGGACGACGCGCCGGTCCTGCGCGATTGAGTGGACCCGACGCCGGGGCGCGGCCTGTCGGCCGCGCGCTCACTTCACCGCCGAATTGCCGCCGTCCGCGTAAAGCGCGGATCCCGTCACGAAGCTTGCCATCGGACTCGCCAGAAACAGCGCAGCCGAAGCAATTTCATCAGCGCGCGCAATACGCTTCATGGCATGCAGCTTGGCAGCCCAGTCTTTCTGTTCCTGGTTTCCGGCCATTTCCGTGTCCACACCGCCGGGCAACAGCGCATTGGCCCGGATGCCTTGTGCGCCGTAGTCTGCCGTGATGCCCTTGACCAATCCCATCAGCGCGGCTTTCGACGTCCCGTATGCCGCCATCCCGGGCAAGCCCACGCTAGTCCCCACAAAGCTGGACACGAAGACCAGCGCGCCGCCACCCCGCTCCAGCATGGCCGGGATCTGATGGCGCGCGCCCAGGAACGCCGCGGTGAGATTGACGCTCAACGTGCGCTCCCATTCGTCCAGGGCGACTTCCGCCAGCGGCTTGAGCGGGCCGACGGTGCCGGCATTGTTCACCGCGATATCCAGGCCGCCGAATTCGCGTTGCGCAGCTTGCACCGCTAGTCTGTGGGTTTCAGGCAGCGCGACATCTCCGGGCGCAACGCAGGCCCGGCCGCCGGCGCTTCCGATCTCGTCCGCCACTTGTTCCAGCAGGTCGCGACGTCGCGCGGTCAGCACCAGCGCCGCGCCCTCGGCTGCCAGGCGCAACGCCACCGCGCGCCCGATGCCCGAGGATGCCCCCGTCACCAAAGCCACTTTTCCAGCAAGAGATATAGACATCGGCGCCAGCTCCAGACATGAATGATGCCTGCATGCTACGAGCGCGGGCGCGCCTTGTCCTCCCGTTTATTGCTGCCTGCTGCGGCTCGCCCGATCGCTAGCGCGACCGTGCGCAACTCCAGTAGGGGCATCCAGACCGGCTGATGATTGCCGACGCCAGTTCACCCGGCCACCGGAGGATCCCCTGCATGGCGTCAGCCTGTGCCTGCAATGGCGCTGACTCGGTCCGGAACTTCCTGCCCCCATCCACCAGGAATTTCATCAAGAGGCGCGTCTGCACGGCCTTCTCCACCTCGAG
Organism: Achromobacter sp. D7-1; assembly: GCF_059760445.1. Taxonomy (NCBI): domain Bacteria; kingdom Pseudomonadati; phylum Pseudomonadota; class Betaproteobacteria; order Burkholderiales; family Alcaligenaceae; genus Achromobacter; species Achromobacter sp. D7-1. Next base: position 55,688 of record NZ_JCBAMT010000040.1, read on the forward strand.
TTCGACCGGCTGTTCCTGAAAGATGGCGGCATAGATCCGGGTCTGCATCGCGCAATACTGCTCTGCCCCGGCCAATGCCTTGCGCGCAGCCGCATCCGGGTATAGCTGCTGCAACTCGACGGCTTGCTCCAGGCAATCTTGATACCACTGCGGCATGAACCTCGCCAACAGGGCCTGTTCCCGGTCGCCAGGCTTTATGCAGCGGCGCAGATCGGGCGCGGCGGCTCCGCCCTGTGCCGCCTCGAACAGCGCACGGTCGACGCACTCATCGAGAATCAGCGCGCTCGCGGGCGCTGCGGCCGGCTGCAGCAATCCCATCTTCCCCAGCGTACGCTCAAAGCGCGCAGCGGCGATCTGCTGCTGCATCTCGCGATCATGGCTATCAAGCGTCACCAAGGCCAATGCCGCTGCGCTGATCACGCCAGTACCCGCCAATACCGCCGCTGCCGCCATGGGTCGCAAGCGTTCGGTGCACAGCGCGACACCCGCAAGCAGCGCCCCCGACAGCAAGCCCCCCAGGTGCGCCGCGTTATCGACGTCGAACGCAAAGCCCGCGCCGAAGGTCAGCACCAGGCTGAACAGCAGATTGCCCGGCGGGATGTGCGGCCGGCCCATGCGCCGGTCATGCAGGCCGTAGACGATGGCCGCCCCGAAAATACCCAGGATCGCGCCGGAAGCCCCGCAGCTCAGGAAAAACTCGTCGCGATGCCATAGCGCGGTGACCAGGCTGCCGCACAGACCCGACAGCAGATACACGCCCAGGAACACCCAGGAGCGCATGCGCGCCTCCAGGATGATCCCCAGCGACCATAGCGCCAGCATGTTGATTGCCAGGTGCAGGAAGCCGATGTGCAGGAACATGCTGGTGAACAAGCGCCAGTATTCCCCGGACAAGGTCAAGGCCGGCACGTTGCCGCCCCAATCGATCAGGAAGGAGGTTTGGCTCAGGCTCTCGAACGCCCGCGTGTCCAGGAATCCCGCCACGCAGTACACCGCGATATTGCAGGCGATGAGCAAGAGCGTGATCTTGCCGGCGCATATTCTTTTGAGCAGGGACGTGCGTTGGAATGGAGGCATCAGGTAGGCATGTCAAAGAGTGGGCACTATCTTAACCAAGCCGCGCGCCGGCCAGCAGAACCCCGAAGCGTGCGTGCGCTGCATCGATGTAGCGAGCGTTTCAGCCGCCGGTCTTCGGCGCTGGTTCCTCGTTGCCGCACCCTGCGTATTGATATCGGCCCGGCTTGCCGAGCTTTGCCGTGAACGTGCATGACTCGCCGGAATACGCGTGCGTGGCCTGCACTTGCAGCACATCGCCGGCGACAACCACGCTCTGCTTGCCCTGCCCGCAACTCCAGAAGGTGGTCGAGAGTTCCTCGAAGGTCTGTTCCGCAACGAGCTTGGCGGGACGGCCGGAGGTCGCGGAAGCGACCCATTGAATCCGGACGCGGCAGCTGACGTGCTCGAAACCCACCTCTTCCACCACGATCCGGTACGCGCCCTTGGCCGCGCCATCGTTCCAGCGGCCGCCCTGCACCACGCGCGCGATCGACGCCTCCGCCTGCGTTTCAGCGACAGCCCCGGTCGCCTGTAGCGTCAGCAATAGGAGCACCGCAAGTGTTCTCATGACTTTCATTCCACAGACCGCCTGGAGTTATCAGTGACCGCCAAGCGCTCCGTCAGTGCGCTGCCGTGCACTTATACCATCCGGGTGTGGTGCCGTTCGTCGTCATACCGTCAGCGCAATCACCAACGCAAGAATGGCGATCGTCATCAAGGCCCCCGCGACACCGGCGGACGGCCGATAGTCTGGCCCGGCGCCCTGGTCCTTGAACTGGAACGGCCGCGTCCACAAAACGAACAGGCTGCTTGCGAACGCAGCTACCGCCAACACGCTCCACACGACTACGTACAGCACCGGTGCGCCTCCCGCCTCAAGTATCCAATCTGGCGTTCAACGAGGTTCCGCCTGCCGCGCCGCAGCCTTGCAGGCGTTTCGCACAGTCACATGGCTGCAATAGCGCGCGAAGTCCTTCTTCGCCAATGCCAGATAGAGCCCGGTCATAACCATCGCAGCGCTGGCCACAAAGGCATGCAGCCACAGGTTGACGGAATACTTGAGCAAGCTTGTCACCAGATAGAGATTCATTGCCCCTATGCCGAGCAGCATGACCATCAGAATCCAGCGCGCCCATTCACTGCCCCGATACAGCCAATACAGCAGCAGCGCCGGTATCACCAACCGTTGCGCCGCTTCGAATTGCCCGCGCAGTGCGTTCAGGATGTCCGGGCTGGTGGCCACAATAATGCCTAGCAGGCTGATGAACCAAAAGCGGCGGCCGTCGGGCAGGCGGCGACGCGCATGGTTCTTCACGGCATTCTCTCGCGCCATTTTCACTCCTAGTCAGAAAGCGGCGTCCCAGTGTACCCATTCGCGCGCCCCCATTTGACGCCGCAAAAGGAAATCCAATACGCTGCGCCGATGATGAAGATAAGAACCTCCCGCCCCGACGAAGGCGCACGCGTAGTCGAAATCTGGCGCAACGCGGTGGACGCCACGCACGGCTTTCTTTCACCCGAGGATCGCCAGGCCATCGACGAGATGGTGTGCGGTTTTCTCCCCCAAGTGCCGCTCTGGCTGGCTGTCGATGCCAACGACTATCCGCAGGCGTTCATGCTGATCGACAACGGGCACATGCAGGCGCTGTTCGTCGATTCCACCTGCCGCGGAACCGGCATAGGCGCCGCGCTGGTGCGGCACGGCCTCTCGCTCCATCCCAATATGACCACGGACGTCAATGAGCAAAATGGCCAGGCGGTAGGCTTCTATGAAAAGATAGGCTTCAAGCGCACGGGACGTTCGCCGCTAGACGATCAAGGCAGGCCGTACCCGCTGATCCATCTGGAATATCGGCGCTGAATGAAAGAAGCAAAGCCACCTTTTCGGGTGGCTTTTTATTTTGTCCGCGCACATGCAACGCACTCGCGCCATGCTCATCGAAAAACAGGCAAGCAAAAATGAAAAGGCCGTCAGTGATTTCTCACTGACGGCCTTTGGAACTACTGGTCGGGACGGCGGGATTCGAACTCGCGACCCCTTGCACCCCATGCAAGTGCGCTACCAGGCTGCGCTACGCCCCGAAAGAAAAAGAGTATAGCAGAACAAAATTTTGTTTGCACGCATTCGTGCAGAAAAAGTGCTGAATACTCAAAAAAATTTTCGCGCTGCGTTCATCGATTGCATCAACCGCATGCGCATCGATGCGCGCGGCGCGAGGTACTGCTCAATGCAACGCGCGGCTTGCGCCGCGCGTTGCAGGTACCGCGTTCAAACAATGTGGGGAATGACGATGCGCCGCGTTCAAGCCGCAGGGCTTGCG